>DAINOS010000001.1:0-44300 GCA_036743855.1 Prevotella sp.
GGTCGGAGGCGTTGAGCTTGACGGCGCCATCTGGTATGGCGAAATAGTTGGTGCCGTTGGTCTCGTTGTATTTCGACACGAGGGTGGTGTCTATCGCCACCGTGAGGTCTACGTCGGCGGGCACCTTCTTCGTCGATGACACCGTGATGGGATATGTCGACGGCACGTCCTCTACGACGAACTTTTGCAGGGGCGTGTTTTCCGTGCCTGTCATCAGCAGTCCGTTGCGGTCATAGTCGAAGCCATCGCCCTCGGCATTGCAGCCGGAGAGAATCAAGCTGCCTGTGGCCACGACTGACATTATCAGTAAATGGAATATCTTGTTCATGATGATATGATTCTTTGTGATAAATACTTGTTGCTGCCCCCCCTATTTGCGCACGGCGGGGTTCATTATCTGTATGGCCCTGCGGAAGGCGCTGTAAGGCGCGTCGTCGGTAGAGTTGTCTTCCCTGCCGTCGGGGAAATAGAGGTGCTGCGTGGTGTTGGAATAGTTGTGGTCGAGATAGAAGGCTCCGCAACCGCCCTTGCGCTTGCCGTTGGCTGGCTCCCACTTGGCATAATACTCTATCTGTCCGCCATTGTGCTTCTGCCCGAACGACTCGCAGTAGACTGTCTTCTCGTCGGGACCTGCCGCGCCTACCCCGGCACCTTGTCCGCTGTAGGCCTGCTTTACGATGTAGTCGAGCTGGTCCTCGTTCACGCCTCTCGGATAGCTTCCGAAATAGTCGATGATGACCAGTCGCTCAGGCCATTTACCCTCCGGGCCGAAATACTTGTTCACCTCGTCCACGACGATGCGCACGTTCTCGCCCGACCATCCCTCGCAGTCGAAGTCCACGCCGTCGAGGTCGTTCTTCACGATGGTGTCCACGACCCAGCGTCCGTATGCGCGGATGGCTTCCTCAGAGCGGTTCTTCGACAAGTCGACCACGCTGTCTTGGCGCACGTTGAGGTCGGCGTCGCGATACCAGAACTTGTGTCCATAGTTGGATGCGTCAGCATGATACACGAAGCGCGTGCCTTTCTTCTCGCGGGTCTCCACCATGTCGGCATAGGCGTTGGGTTGCGTCTCCTTATCGGGCAGGCCCATCCAGAGGTTGCAGATGTCGAGCGAGTCGGGCAGGCCCATGAACTTCTCGCCCCACGACTTGGTGACCTTCTCGCCCGTGCTGCCCTCTGGTGGCGCCCACGCAGCGTAGTAGCAATAGCTTATCTCGTGAGGGCTCTGCTTGAAGGCCCGCAGGTTCTCATAGTATTGAGCGTCATAAGTGGTCAGCTTCTGTATGTCGACGGCCTCAGCGTCGGTATCGCAACTGCTCATGGCGATGCTTCCGGTGATGCCCAACGCTGCCACGTAAAGGATATTTCTCAGTTTCATGTCTCGATTTCGTTTATGGTTTTGAAAACAGGATTAATGATTGGGGTTCTTGTCCCACCACAGTTTCGTGCCTCCGTTGTCGGAGCCTCCAAGTTGCTTTACCGCTCCCTGCATGGCGGCGGCGTTGGTCTCATACAGCGTTGACGGATAAGGCATGCGGCGAATGCCGAGGTCGGTGTCGATGGCACCGCCACTCTGGTTGCGCACCACGGGCAGTATCTTCGGGTATCCCGTGCGTCTGTATTCCGCCCAAGCCTCGGGGCTGACGGGCCAGTTGGCGATCCACTTCTGGGTGATGATGCGCTCAAGGTTGGTCTCGAAGCTCGCCGCGTCGTCCCACTTCACGGTTATGGTGCTGGGCTGGGCGTAGTCGTCGCTGTTTCCGGTGTTGTCCACGTAAGCCGCGGGCTGGCTCTTGTCGTCGTTGAGATAAGCGTCCACGCCGTCGGCTCCACTCTCCTTGAACGCCACTCTCACGCCTTCCTCATAGAAGTCCTTGGCGGTGCCGCCCATGCTCCAGCCGCGGAGGGCGGCCTCAGCGCGGAGGAAGTAGGCCTCCGAAGCCTTCATGATGTAGATTGGCGAGATGGCGGTGAGGTTGAGGTTGGAAATCTTGTCGCCCTGATAGTTTTCCTTGCCGTTGGAGCTGACGTTGGCACCCTGGCGCACGCCGTGGTAGCCACCCTCACCGGCCTCCTTGAAATACTTGCCCAGGCGCGGGTCTTTCAGGCCGTTGAGATAAGAGTCCATGGTGGCGCTCATGCGCTCCTCGCCCCAAGAGTAGGCCTGCTCGTAGAGGGGGTTCATCAGCGAGATGCTGGTGCTCAGGATTTGCGCGTCGTCGCTCGCGCTCTCAAGGAATCCCACGGGCGAGGCAGCCGACTTTTCTCCCTCGGTCTTTGCCAGCGTGGGGTCAGCGTAGACCACGCGCAAGGCGAGGCGGAGGCGAAGGGTGTTGGCGAGTTGCGTCCACTTCTTGGCGTCGCCGGAGTATACATAGTCGTACTTCGACATGATTTTGGTGCCAGCCTGGGCATAAGGCGTGAGGATGTCGATGGCGCTGTC
Source organism: Prevotella sp. (assembly GCA_036743855.1). GTDB lineage: Bacteria > Bacteroidota > Bacteroidia > Bacteroidales > Bacteroidaceae > Prevotella. The sequence continues at coordinate 2,447 of DAINOS010000001.1, forward strand.
GAGCTCCTCGAAGAAACGCTTGTAGACCGTTTGCTGCGAGTCGAACTGCGCGTTGACGTTGCCCTGTTTGAAGGTGGTGTAAGGTATGGGGCCGTAGAAGTCGGTGACGCGGTGCATGCCGAGCACCTTCACCACGTCGCCCAAGGCCTTGACCTGTGGCTGGTTGATAGCCGTGGCGTTCTTTGCGAGATTTTGCCATGCGGGCATGATTTGGGTGAAGCACTGCGAGTACATCCTGTTGCCCCAATCGGTAGAGAAGGAGTAGGAGCCGTTGTTGCTGCTGCCCCTCCACGTGCCCGTGGCACCGATATAGCCAGAGTACCAGTCGGAGCTGAGCCCCTGCACATGCTGGTAGGCACCCGTGGAGCCATAGCTGTCGTCTTGCACGCCACCTGCCGTGAACGGCACCATGCGGATGAGCATCTGCGAGAAGAAGGAGCCCATCTTCAAGCCGTCTTGCTCCATCATCCCCTCCGTGGCCTCGTGGGGATTGGTGTTTATCTTCTCGAAGCTGTCGGTGCAAGCCGACATCGCCATCATGGTCATGGCACCGAGAAATGTATATTTGATGATTGATTTCATAAATTTAAGATTCTATGGTTTTCTGATTGTCTTTGTCGGGGTTAGAACTTGACTTTCACCGAGAAGCCCATGGTGCGTAGGCTTGGCTGCATGAAGTAGTCGATGCCCTGGTTGTAGGTGCCCGTGCTTGCCGTCATCTCCGGGTCAAATGGTGCCTTGTTGTAGATCATCCACAGGTTGTGGGCGACGAAGTTCAAGGTCATGCCCTTGATCCATCCCACGTATCTGTGTATGGGTATGTCGTAGCCGAAGCTCAACTCTTGCAGGCGCAGGTTGGTGGCACTATAAACATACTGCGAGGCGATGGTCGACGTGGGGCTGGCGATGGTGGTGTAGTAGTCGTGGGCGTCGAGCTTGAAGCCCTGGAGCAGCACGCCGCCGTTGTCGCGCGCGTCGGCGGATGCCTTCGAGGTGCCATAAGCGTCCATGAGGCTCTGGGTGAGCGACACCACGCGTCCGCCGTTGCGATAGGTGAAGAGGAATCCGAGGTGGAAGCCTTTCCAGCTGAAGTTGTTGCCCCACGAGAGGTTGTAGTTGGGCAGGGTGGTTCCCGCATACTTATACTCGTTGGCGGTTGGCACGACGTTGTAGTTTTGCGTGTCGATGTAGTAGCCTCCGTGCTCGTCGGTCTTCAGCGTGCGCACGTATAAGTCGCCAAGGGTTCCGCCCTCGGTGATGGTCTGTCGCACGCCGTTGAAGCCGCCAAGATCCATCTGGCCGAGCGAATAGGTCTCGCCGCTCTCCGGGTCCTTATAGTCGGTGATGAGCTTCTTGACCTTGTTGCGGTTGAGGGTCCACGTGAGATATGTCTCCCACTCCACCGGTCCGAGCGGCTGGTTGAAACGCGCGCTCAGCTCAATGCCCTTGTTGTCCACGCGACCGCCGTTGACCCACATGTTGGTGTAGCCGGAGGTCTCAGGGAGCTTGATGTTGAAAAACTGGTTGTAGGTGCGCGATTGGTAGAGCGTGGCGTTCACCTTCAAGCGGTTGCGGAAGAGCACGAGGTCGATACCGGCTTCCCACGACTTGGTGCGCTCTGCCGTGAGGCTTGAGTTCTTCTTGAACGTCGAGGTCGACGGTCCGGCGTTGGTCACGGGGTATGTGGTCATGGTGAGGAAGGGGTCGGTCGGGTCGTTGCCCACCTCCGAATAGCTCACGCGCGTCTTCAGGTAGTTGAGGTAGTTGTCGCTCTTGATCTGCGGCACTATCTCGGTCCAGATGCCTGAGATGCCGGCGCTCCAATAGAAGAAGCTCTTTTGCGCTCCGGCGAGTTTCGACGACCAGTCGTTGCGTGCCGTCACGTCGAGGTAGGCCATGGAGCGGTAGCCGAGCTGCGCGCTGCCGTAGACGGCTTCCTTGCGGGTCTCGTAGCCGCTCTGCGAGTGCTTGGTGTTTGGGTCGGATGTGAGCACGTTGCTCACCGTGAAGAGGTTGGGCACCTTTGCCAACGGGCCTTCCCAGCCGTCGCGGTCGAGGTTGCGCTGGTCGAAGCTCGTGCCAAGGGTGGCGGTGATGTTCCAGCGGTCGTGGTCGAAATACTTGTTGATGTTGGCGAACGCCTCGGCGTAATACTGCTTGGAGTTCTGGTGCGTCAAGCCATAGGCGCCGTTGTCGCCGTGGGCGAACTGGTTGATGGTGCTGGCGTAGTATTTCTTCTCGTAGCGGTCCTCGGCGCGATCGTATTTCACGCGACCCGTGAGGCTTATCCAGGGAGCTATCTCGTATTTGAGCGAGGCGGTGAAGATATGGCGCTCCTTGTGGTTGATGAACTTGTTGCGCTCGGTGGTCCAGTAGGGGTTCTGCATGCTCATGCTCATGTCGCCCCACGGCCAGTATTGCACAGGGAAGTTGCGGTCGGAGTCGTAACGCTCAAAATATTTCACGGCGTTGAAGTCGGCCCCTGGGGGGAAGAGGTAGAGGGCGTAGAGCGGGTTGAAATATTGTCCCTGCGAGATCATGTTCTGCTCCTTGACCGTCGTCATCATGTAGCCCAGGTCGAGGGTCATCTTGTCTTTGAGGAACTTGCTGGTGTTGCGCACGTTCACGTTGTAGCGGTCGTAGTCGTTGTTGTGGATGAGACCCTCGGCGTTGTTGGAGCCGAGTGAGAAATATGTCTGGTTGCGCTCCGTTCCGGTGGACACTGCCACGGTGTTGGAGAAGTTTGTAGAGGTCTGGAAGAAGTCGGCGGGATCATAGCTCGACGGCTGTGCCAGCTTGCTGCCCCAGCTGTCGTAGCTCGTGGAGGACGTCTGGCCGTAGGTGTTTTGGAACTCGGGCATGACGAATGGATGGGAGAACTGGAAGCTGCCCGTATAGGTGACGTCGAGCTTGCCTTCTTTTCCTTTTTTTGTCGTCACGAGAATCACGCCGTTGCTCGCCTCGCTGCCATAGAGGGCGGCGGCGGAAGGGCCTGAGAGCACCGAGATGGACTCGATGTCGTCGGGGTTGAGGTTTGATATGGCATCGCCGGTGGAGCCCGCGCCGTCGTACATGCTCTCCGGCTGGTCGCCCTGCACGTCGGTCATGGGTATGCCGTCGATGACGTAGAGCACATTGTTGTTGCCGTTGATGGATTTCACGCCGCGCATCACCACGCGCGAGGCGCCGCCGATGCCAGACGAACTGGCGTTGATCTGCACGCCAGCCACCTTGCCGTTGAGCGAGTTGACGAAGTTGGCGTCTTTCACCGTGGTCACGGCATCGGAGTTGAGCTGCTGCACGTTGTAAGACAGCGACTTGGCCTCCTTCTTTATGCCGAGGGCGGTGACGACCACCTCGTTGAGCACCTTGTTGTCTTCCTCCAACGAGGCTTCAACGGTGTTGCCCTTCACGCGCACCTCCTTGTTGTTGAATCCCACATAGGATAACTCCAAGGTCTCGCCACGCGAGGCGTTGATGGAGAAATTGCCGTCGATGTCGGTCACGGCCACGCCGCCATCCTTGGTCTTGACGCTCACGCCCACGAGGGGCTCGCCATTGCTGTCGGTGACGTGTCCGGTGACTTTCTCAGTAGCTGTCTTTTTCTTTGGTTGTTGCTGCCGTGGGTGCTTGGCGTTGGTGTCGGTCTTGCGGATGATGATGTGCCTCTGCTGGATTTCATATTCCAGGCCAGAGCCTTGAAGCATCTGCCCGAGCACGTTGGCGAGATTGGTCTTTTTGCTGTTGAAAGAGATTTTCTTCCGCAGGTCTATGTTGCCAAGCTCATAGTCCACGGACATTTTCGTCTGCTGCTCTATGGTCTTAATGACTTGTTGTACAGTGGCTTGGCGCGTAGGCAGCTGAATGACCTGCTTCTGACCGTAAGCCATTGAAAACGAAAGCATAAGAGCAAATGCAGCGGCCATGCCCCTGTTGCCCAAGGGCGCCTTTCTGTTTTTCATACGCTTTTGGTTGTATTATTGGTTTTGTGAAAATTAGTTCTCAGTTCTCATGTCTTAATCAGCGAAGGCCGTAGATGGCAAAGTGTAGAAAGTAAAGTAGATATTGTGTGAAGATTTGGAGAGGTTCAGGACGGCGAGCGATATATGGTGACGCGTCTGCCGTCTATCTTGTAGTGGTATTTGTTTTGCATCGACGTGACGACATCGAGAATCTCCTCAAGCGTCTCGTCGTGATGGAAGTCCATGGTGAACCTCCTGCCCTGGTCCACGTCGGCGGGCATCGCGATCGCCACGTCGAAACGCCGGCTTATCGCGCCGATAATCTCGCGCAGGGTGGCCCGCTCGAAGGTCATGTCGCCTTTGGTCCAGCTCACCACGGGGGCTATCCTGGCGGCGCGCTTGCTCACCGCGCCTGTCGACTTGTCGTATTCTATCTGGTCGCCCGGATGAAGCATCGAGGTGAACTTGCCGTCGTAGACCTTCACCAAGCCTTCTTCGAGCGTGGCGGTGATGGTCTTGCTATCTTGGCGGGCATCGACATTGAACTTGGTGCCGACGGCCTGCACGCTCAGCTTGTTGGCATGCACGATGAATGGGTGGCGCTTGTCCTTGGCTACCTTGAAGTTGGCTTCGCCAAGAAGGTAGACATCGCGGTCGCCATGGCCGAACTGCTTGGGGTAATAAAGCGTGCTGCTGCCGTTGACGTAGGCTCGCGTGCCGTCGGGCAGCACGATGCTGTCGAGCCCGCTTTCAGGCACGGTCATCTCCACGAGCTTGGTGTCGGTACCATAATAATATGTGGAGCCAAGCCATACCGCCACGCCCGTGACAACTGGTATGGCAATGGACGCTGCCAATCGCAGGATGGCACGGCGACGGGCGCGAGAGGCGAGCTTGTCCTCGTAGGCATCGCGAGTGGCCTCGAAGCGGGCAAGGGCGGCGCGGGTGGTGTCGGCATCAGCATGAGTCTCAGCCTGTTGCCAGATGTCATCGTGCTCCCAAATGTCGAAGAAAGCGTTTCGTTTGGCCGACTCGTCCTCAGGGCTGACAAGCCATTGCTTGACGGCGCGCTCATCGTGGCGACCAACAAGGCGGTCGAACCAAAGACGGACTATTTGCTTGATTGTTTCTTTCTTCATGTGCGTTTTTTGGTCTTTCTACAACGCAGACAAACGAAAGGGCAAACACACGTAGTGAACAAATGTTAAAAACAAGGCATCGGCCTTACGCTTGAATCGTGATGCGTTTACGCTTGAATCGCGATGGCTCCACGCTTGAATCGCGGCGCGATTCAAGCGTGAAGCCGACGCGATGTCATATATGCCCCCCAAGCAGCTAACAAATTGGCTTAAAAGCCTCGCTTTACACAGCATCTCCCGTCGAGATTCTCAGAAAAACATCAAAACATTTTGAGGTTTCGTAATAAAGTCGTACATTTACAAGCAAATATAAACAGCCATTTATATAAACGATAATTTACATTATGAAGTTCTATGATAGAAAAAACGAACTTGGAGGGAAAATACGAGTTGATACGTCGTGTGAAACCTCTGTTGGCTAAACAAAATGGCAAGGTGACAGCATACGAGATACATGATCCTTTCTTGCGCTTTTGGTTTCGATTCATCTATCCTTACCAGTCGTTGATAGAGCGTAATTTGTTCTCACTCTTACGAAGCAATGTCTACAAAAATTACGAGAGTTTCACAGGACGTACGCTCGAACGCTATTTCCAAGACAAGATGATGGAGACAGAACAATTTACACAAGTAGGTAATTGGTGGGACAGAAAGGGACAAAACGAGATAGATCTCATCGCCATAAACGAGTTTGACCATACAGGCATCGTTGCCGAAGTCAAACGCAATGCGCATAAGATTAGTATGGCTAAGTTGCAAGAGAAGGTAGCCATGTTGCCAAAGAAAGATTTTGGTGAGTATAAGTTTCAGTTGCAGGCATTCTCGTTGGAGAATATGTGATAGGATTGTGTTCTTGATAGAGACATAGCACTCTTCCTATGGTTGCGATTTGAAAGATTCAGCACAAAAATAATTATGTATTGAAAATGTACAATCAGTTGTAATGCTTTGACCGGATAGCTGATGCCTACTGCATCTCAGAACGGGAAAAGCAACGGCAACACGATGGTCATGACGATGCCAAGGATGACCTGCAAGGGCAAGCCCACCTTGATGTAGTCGGCAAAGGTATAGCCTCCGGCGTGCATGACAAGGGCATTGGGCGGCGTGGAGAAAGGCGAGGCGAAACACATGCTCGCGCCAAGGGTGACGGCGAAGAGCATGGGCAACGGACTGACGCCAAGCTCTAACGAAGCCGACATGGCAATGGGCGCCATGAGCACCGCCGTGGCGGTGTTGCTGATGAACATGGTGAGGAGCGAGGTGGTGAAATACAAGCCGCAGAGCAACGCCATGGGCCCGACATGACCGAGCGAGGAGACGAGGCCGTGGCTCACCGCGGCTGACACGCCTGTCTTCTCCAAGGCGGTGGCCATGGGCATCATGGCGGCGATGAGCACCACGCTCTCCCAGTTGATGGTCTTGTAGGCGGCATCGACAGAGCGGAAACAGCCTGTCACGACCATGAGCAAGCCAGCCGCGATGACTGCCGTGACGGGAGCCACGGGAATGATGTCGAGAGCCATGACCAACACCATGGCAAGCATGATGACACCCGCGAGAGGAGCCTTGTAGTTGAGCGTGACCTTCTCCGCCATCTCCTTTGGCCTGCCAAGGAGCAGCCAGTCGGCGTCGGCTCGGTCGAGACGCATGATGTTGTCCCACAAGCCTTGTATGAGAAGTGTGTCGCCGGCGCGAAGCTTTGCCGACGGGAGATTCTTGGTGATATATTCGCCGTGGCGCTTGATGCCCAAGACATTGATGCTGTAGTTCTCGCGGAAGGAGGAGTCGCGGAGCAAACTGCCCACGAGACGCGACTCTGGCATGACCACTATCTCGGCAATGCCAATGTCATAGAAATTGAAAGACGGGCGCTTCACCTTTTTCAGTTTAGACTCGGTGGCGAAACGCTCCACGTCGGGCGCATTGCCTTGAAGATAAAGGATGTCGCCACGCTGTATGACGGTGTCGGGCAAGGGCAAACGTTGGCTCACATTGCGCACTATGCCACGATGACGCGACACCTCGTGGCGAATCTCGAATATCGTCACGCCAAAGCGCGCCCTGAGGTCGAGCTGAGCAACCGTGCTGCCCACAACGGCGCTGCGCGCGTCGACACGATAAGCACGCACGTCGCCCTTTATCCTGTACTCGTTGACCAGCTCCGTGAGGCTCTTGCCCTTCTTGCGCCCGCCATTTCTCGCGGGTTTGTTGAGGAAGCGGTCGCTGAGCGGCATCATGACGGCGATGCCTACCAAAAGACATATAACGCCAATGGGGAAGAAGGAGAAAAACGAGAGGCCGTCGTAGCCATGGGCGCGAAGGGTCTCGTCGATGACGAGGTTGGGAGGCGTGCCGATAAGCGTGAGCATCCCGCCAAGGCTGCTCGCGAAAGCCAGGGGCATGAGCAACCGCGAGGCGTTCTTGCCACTCGAAGAAGCCATGGAAACGACGATGGGCATCATGAGCGCCACGGTGCCGGTGTTGCTGACGAAGGCGCCGATGACAGCGGTGACGATCATTATCAAAAGGAAAAGCAAGCGGTCGTTGCCTTTGGCCAAAGTGAGGATGCGACCGCCCACAGCCTTGGCGAGACCCGTCTGGACGATGGCACCACCCACGACAAAGAGGCCAACCATCATGATGAGCACGGGATTGGAAAAACCGGACAATGCCTCAGAAGGAGTGAGGACGCCCGTGAGGAGCAAGGCCGTGAGGGCGCAAAGGGCCACGATGTCGGCGCGAGGCTTGCCGACGATAAACAACACTATGGTGGATAGGAGGATGATGATTACCAATGTCATTTAGCAAAGGTAATGCCTCTACCCCATTGTCTCCAAATGATTTACGTGTATTTTTAGAATCATTATGCAACATTGTGGAATTTTGTCAACCGAGGAAGCGAAATCTCAACAAATAAAGATTCAAGCAAAACTATTTTTGTATCTTTGCACTGTCATTTTTTCCTAAGAAAGACGACAAAAAGATACAAAAACAGGTAAGAGAGAAACAAAAAGAGGATAACTTATGAAGGAAACCATTACTCTTGACATGCTCCAGACGGCCGGCATAGGCGCGCTGGCGCTTGTGTTTGGAATGACGCTGACACGCAAGACAGCATGGCTGAAAAAGTTTTGCATACCATCGCCCGTGTCGGGTGGCATAGTGTTCTCACTCATCACGCTCGCGATATACACTTTTTGCGACATTGAAATATCTTTCGACGGCACGCTCAAAGACGTGTTCATGCTCGCGTTCTTCACGAGCGTGGGATTCCAGTCCAATTTCCGCACGCTCCGTCAGGGAGGCAAGACTCTCGTGGTCATGCTCGTGTTGCTTGTGCTCATCATAACGCTGCAAAACCTGATGCCGCTGGTCATAACCAAGGCCCTGGGCGTGAATCCGCTCATTGGCATGGCGGCGGGCTCAATATCCATGGCTGGCGGCCACGGCACGGCAGGCGGTTTCGCGTCGGTGCTTGAGGGCATGGGGCTCAAGGGAGCTGGCACCGTGGCAATGGCTGCCGCGACATTCGGACTGATAGCCGGCTCGGTGATAGGAGGGCCCGTGGCCGAGAGGCTCATACAGCGACACCTTACTTCGGAACAATTGGAGCCAAAGGACTATGAGGTTGACCCGGCACTCGCGGGCTTTGAGAGCGATGAATCGCTGCCGCAAGGACACGCCAAGCACGTGAGCGACAACGAGCATGAGTTTCACCAGTATGCCACAGCCACATACGCGCTGCTCATAGTGATGGCATTGGGCACCGTGGCAAGCAAGCTGCTACAGAACACGGGAATAACCTTCCCCACGTATTTCGGCGCGTTGGTGATGGCGGCAATCGTGCGCAACGTGGTGGAGTTGACACCATACGGCCACAAGCTGCCCGTGGAGAAGATCGTGAGCACGGGCAACATCTGCCTGTCCATGTTTCTCGGCATGGCGATGATTTCGCTGAAGCTTTGGGAGCTTGAGAGCCTCGCCTTGCCACTAATCACCATTCTCGTGGCACAGGTGGCAATGATAATCCTGCTCACCTACTTCGTGGCGTTTCGTATGCTCGGCCACGACTACGACGCCGCCGTGCTCGTGGCTGGCATTTGCGGATTCTCACTTGGAGCCACGCCAAACGCCATGGCAAACATGAGCGCGGTGTGCTACAAGTATCATTATTCCACCAAGCCTTTCTTGATAGTGCCTATAATCGGCGCCATGTTCGTTGACCTGATAAACACGGGTGTCATCACCGTGTTCCTGAACTGGATTGGCTGACGGGAAAATTCCTATTTCTTGTACACCACTATCTGGTCAATGACCACGCCCTCGTCGAGAGCCTCAACCGTCAAGGCGTGATTGCCTTGCGAGCCAAGTGGCATCAAAAGCGTGCGCAGGGCTTGGTTGCGCATCACGTTTTCCTTCCACTCATTGGTTCCCACCACAGCGGCATAATCGACCACCACAGGCTTGCCACCATCGAGCGAAACACTCACGCGCAGCTTGTCGCCCTCAACGGGATGACACGGGTACATGCGCAGCACCACACGCGCCGTGCCAGTGGCATCGGTCTTGAATTGATAGATGGCGGCGGAGCCTTTTGCCAATGCCGCGGCTTTGCCATCATAGCCGAGCATCTCGTAAGGCACGAGCTGTCCCGACACGGCATCGGTGGCGTTGAAGAAAGCGAGGGGCACGGTGTCTTGCGGAAGAGGAGTGTTGACCGTGTTGTGCTCCAAACGCTGGAACACGGCCAGTTCGCGCGGGCGCATGTCCATGATGCGGTTCCACTTGCCGTTGTTATAGAAGCCACTATTGTAACGGCGTGTCATAGCGGCGATACTGTCATAGGCTGCGTCGCTCTCGCTCCATTTGGCAAGGCCGTGACGCGCCAACTCGCCAACGATGAGTTTGCGGTTCATCTGCGTGGCACCCTGCACGGGATATTTCACCAATTGGTAAAACTCGTCTTTCTTCTGCGCAGACACCGAGACAAACATCTTTTCCACCTTGTCCGACAAATTCTCATACTTCGCGAGGCGCGAGCGCATGTGGCTCTCGCTCCACCCGAGACCTTTCACCGTTTCCCAGTCGGCCACGGGCCACTCTAATGTGCGCGTGCCACCCATGTGCTCAGGCTTGCGCTCATAGGCAAGGCGATAGAACTCTGACATGATGTCGGTCAACTCGCCGCCATTGTCTTTTCCGAACTCGCGCTTCAAAAACTGGTCGAGATGGCCGCTCACACCAAGGTGACGCACCGAGTCGATGTCCCAAGCCATGTCGAGGAACAATTCCGTGAGATACTCATCGGGCTTGATGTCGCCGACGTTCAATATCCACTCACGTTGAATGCCACGGTCGTAGGCGAGGTTCATCTGTTGCTGAAGCTGCGCCGGCGACGACGTGCCGAGCCAAAGGTAGTCGTGCGGCTTGCCGTAGTAGCTCACGTGGTAATAGATGGCGTTACCGCCCTTGCGCGCACGCTCCTCGGCTGTGGGGAAATGGCGGATATAGCCGAAGTTGTCGTCGCACCACATCAAAGTCACGTCGTCGGGCACTTTCAGTCCGGCGTTGTACACGTCGAGCACCTCCTTGTAAGGCACAAACACCTGCGGCACCTTGGTGATGTCATTGTTCACATATTTGCGAAGCATCTGGCGCTGCACCTTGAACACCGAGTCGAGCACCGTCTTTTGCTGCTCCATGGTCTTTGCACCGTTCATGGCACCATCGTGAACGCCACGCATACCGATGGTATAAAGTATGGGCTGCTTGCCGACTTCCTTCATGCGCGTCTCCCAGAAGTTGATCACGTTTTGGCGGTTGTTCACGAAGTCGTAGCTGCCCTTGCCGCGGCGTGGCCACTCGCCTGCCGTGGAGCACGCCATGGGCTCGCAGTGGGAGCCACCCACATATATGCCATATTTCAAGGCCACTTCGCGGTTGCCCTCAGTGAGGAAAAACGGTTGTGAGACTTCGTGCATTGGCGGCCAGTAGGCATTGGCGCGCAGACGGAGCATAAGCTCGAAAATGCGTGCAGAGGTCTTAGGACCTATGACACCCTTGCCAAGGCCTGGCTCGTAGGTCTCACTGGCCCATGGGTTGAGTCCCCAGTCCTCGTCGTTGATGAATATGCCACGGAAAGGCACCGAGGGTTGCTGGCTGTCGGCATAGCCGTCGGGCAGGGCGAAACCAGCACGCTTTGCTGGCGTGGCATCAGCCCACCATACCCATGGTGACACGCCCATGAGACGCGAGAGCTGCAACAAGGCATAGGCCATGCCGTGAGAGTCGGCGGCGGTTATGTGCAACTTTCCATTGCTCACCTTGATGGAAAAGCCCTCCCAAGGCAGCGAACGGTCAAAGTCGACGGTCACGAGCGCGCTGTCGGCGTTGTCCGCCGTCACGATGCGCGCCGAAAGCACCTTCTGCAAGTCGCCGTCAAACATGTCGAGGGCAGTCTGTGCCACTGGGTCATGTTGTGGGTTAATCCACAGCATAACCTCAGAGCCTTGTCCTATCCGGAACACGCTTTTCAGCCCTGGAGCCACATTGTCGAGAAACCACCGCTCAGCATAGGGCAGGTAAAGACGGTGCCCATCGGCATTGAGGTGAGCCCAGTCGCGCACGGCCTGGAAATATTTGGCACGGAAAGCGTCGTCGCGCACGTGGATGGGACAGGCCTTGCTGTAGTTGTCGAGCAGTGGCACGTTCATCTCACGGCACACCTTGCGTATGATCTTGCCTACCTGCTTGAAGCCCACCGTCGCATTGTTCCAAGGCGACACATAGCCGAGCTTGGCCTTGGGGCAACGCCGCCGTATGCTGGAAATGAGGGTGCGCAGGGAGTCGGTGAACATACGCAGCGAGTCGCGGTTGTTTCCGCACTTGTGAGCATCGTTGTGCCCACCGATAATGAGCACGTAGTCGGTCTCCTTGTCTATCTGCCCGTAACGCTGCAGGAGCGACTGACCACACCACTCCTTTGTGCGGTCGAATGCCACGCACGACCCATTCTGTCCCACGTTCTGATAGTCGAGACCAAGCCGTTGCGCCATGATGTAGTGCCAAGTCTCAGTATATGGCCTCTTATGATTCTGCACATAAGAGTCGCCTATGACGGCGAGCTTGCCAGCATATGGAACCTGTGCCACAGAGCGCAATGCCGATGGCGAGATGGCAAGCAACACAAGAGCAAATAAAATCCTATAAAATATTGGTTTCATAAATCATCACATTATTGATAATATATGGGGAATGCCTTGATTGTGGAAAAATCAGACACTCCCCATACATATATAAGTATCAAAGGAATTGCTTATGGCAAGCGTCAGTCATTGAAGACGATGTTCCAGTCTACGCCTACATAATCTTTTGCCCAATCATAAGACAAGTAATTCCACATATAGCTGCTTTCATCAAGATATATCGTCAGCTTGGCATAGCGTGCCTTGATGGCTCTATAAAGGACATAGCAATCCTTGCCGTTGGCATCTTTTGCCGTTTTCTTGCCAGAGATGCCTCCCGTGGCAGTCCACGTGTTGCCGTCCTCGCTCAGCGATACCTTTATGCCATTGCATCCGATATAGCTGTATGGCTTCATGAATCCAGTGACATTGTGTACCGCTCCAAAGTCGACGGTGAACTCATTTGTTCCCTTCTTTGCCTTTGGCACCCACTTGCTTGTTGTCATCTGGGACGGGTCGAAGTTGTCGGCGGCCAAGCACTTCCACGCGCTGATGTCTGTCACGGTCTTTCCTGTCACGGCAGACGGATTGTCATCTATGAGACTCTCCTCGACATTCACGATGAGGTAAGCCACATCATCCTCCACCCCATTTGTCGCGTTATTCGAGTATGTTGTCGTGAATTTCATCGGAAGCAAGTAAGTCCCAACAGCGAGACCAGAGAAGTCTGCTTTTCCAGAAGTGACACTTATCTCCGCGCTTGTCTTGCCAGCCTCAACCGTGGCACTGGCTATGCTCAATGCCGATACAATATCGTCTGGCAAAGCCTTGTATGCGGTGGCGTGCGCGGTGTTATAATCTGAAACCAGATTCGTGGCCGGAGTCAGCGATGCCAATACGTCTGAGTCGATCGCACGCTTCAACGACACTCCATATTTGGCGTTTATCGAGCCACTGACTCCCTTCGGCGTCAGCGTTATCGTAGCAGTATTCTCCGTATTCGACAAACTGACGAGCTTGTGGCTGTTGTGTATGGCAATGTAATATATGCCCATGTCCTCGCTTGCCGCAAGATGACGGTCGCCACTGCCACTCTCAATGGTAAGACGTATTGGCAACACATACTCCGATTCAGTGAGCTTGGCCTTGAGATTCTCAGGCAGGGTCACCTTGAGGTTCTCTTTGGCCATTGTGGTATCTTTTTGAATCTCTGCCGATGTCACCTCGATGCCGGCAGCCACGTCTTGCGGAACAGCAAGTGCGCTGGTGCCATTCTCCTTGTTGTACTGACTCGTGAGCGTCGTGTCGACAACGGCGCTTACCTTTACGTTGCTCTCCGCATTGTATTGCAACTTCACTGGCACTGAAACCGCCACGTCACCATATACGCCGGCAGGCGTGGTAAACAATTGGCAACTGGCTACCCTTGAAGCAGTATTGCTCACATATACAAGGTTCTGATTGGCACCACGCACGTCGTACGTCTCTTCATCGGAGCAGGAAGAAAGTCCCGCTCCAACGATAGCCGCCAATCCCAAGGTAAATAGTTTTAAGTTCGCTTTCATTTCGTTTTCTTTTTAGGATTGTCAAAAACTGGGTCTAAATCACTCGGCGCAGCGATTCAGTTCATCGATGCCCCAATGGATGTTGCCACTGTAGTCGAAATGGGTCTCTCCCTTACCCTCCTGGGCCTCACGCCACGTGTCGCTCCAATCCATGTTGTAACCATGACCGGTCTTGTCCTCAATGATGTGGCCTGACGACTGATCCATCTTCCAATAGGCCACAAGTCCGTCGCTATTGGGGTCGACACCGCACATGCCAGTGGCAATTGCACTTGGCGAAAGGGCCTTGTTCCAAAGGCGAATCTCTGCCAATCGGCCCTGGAAATACTGGCTATACTGATAAGTTGTCCACGACATGCCAAGCTCAAACTTCTTGAATATCCACGACTTGCCAGGCACGGATACCGTCTTGTCTGGCGAGGCGTTGTCGTCAATATAAAGCTTATAGTCGGTACCATCGTAAGTGCAGGTTATGAAATACCACTTGCCGTTCTTGAACGAGGTGTTGGACACGAGGCTTCCGCCCGGCAGTACCCATTGCAGCGAGCCGCTTGGCAGACCACTCTCGTCGAAGCGGAACATGTTGCTGCCGTCACCACCGCCAGATAGACACATGAAGCGGCGGATGGCACCTGGACCACGGAGGTTGTTTACAAACACCTTGGCCTGGATAGTGAAATTGGTAAGCGTAACCGCCTTGTCGTCGGTGAACTTGTAGCACGATGATCCGCTGGCATCATAAGTGAGATGGTGGAAGTTGAGCACACGGCTGATGCGCACGAGCAACGTGCGAGACGGCTCAATGACGTTGCCCACTCCACCCTCGGCACTCTTGATGCTGACGGGTATCATGTAGGAGCGGCCCTCCACGAAGTCCTCGGTGCTCACCACCTTGACAGCCGTGGCCTCCGACACCGCGCTGCCCGCCTTGATAGTGACCTTCTGGTTCTCAAGCTCAACACAAGAGAGAGGTACAGGATAGTAGTTGGAGCCGTTTTGCTTGTTGTATTTCGTCACGGCTGCCGTATCGATGGCGAGTGTCACCTTGGTGTCCTGGTCTACCTTGCGAGTGGACTTGACCGTGATGCTGTATGACGATGGCGTGTCTTCCACGACGAGCTTCTGCACGGGAGTCTTCTCAGTGCCGGTCATGAGCAGACCGTTCTTGTTGAAGTCGAAGTCGTTGCCCTCGGCATTGCAGCCTGTGAGCACCGCCGCGCCTGATGCCAAAATGAAGGCAGCAGACAATAAACTGTATCTAAAATTCATGATTGCTTCTGTTTTCTTGGTTTACAAATTACTTCTTTACGGCAGGGTTCATGATCTGAATCGCCTCGCGCAAAGCCTGATACGGCACGCCGTTTTTCGACTGGTTATAGTTGAAACGAGTCGCAAAGCTTCCCACGCCACCCTTGTGGTGACCATCGCCTGGTTCCATGCGCGCATAATCCCAAATCCTGCCTCCATCGGGCTTTTGATGAAAAGCCTCCACAAGCACGAGTTTCTCGGAATCCCAGTTGGACTGACTGGGGAATCTCGACAACGACACCTGACCGCTATAAGCTTGTTGGATGAGGTAGTCGCAATACTGGTTGAGCCGTTTGCCATCTGGCACGCCGCCAAACCAGTCCACTATAATGAGCTTCTCCGGCCACTTGCCTTCTGGCCCGAAATACTTGTCGCACTCCTTGACCACGACCGTCAGATTGTCTGAGTTCCATCCCTCATAGTCCCAGTCCATGCCGTCCATCTCGGCATCGACCACCTGCTTCACGGCATAACGCGCGTAATATTTCAAGTTTTCCTCGTTCACGTTGTCGGCAAGAAATATGGTGTCGGGCACTGACGCGCCGCTATCATTGACTTTCATGACAGGGTTCAAATCCTCGTCGAGCACAGGCACGTAGTGGCGGTAGTGCGACGCGTCGGCATGCATCACGAAGCGCGTGCCGAGTTTCTCCTGACAGTATTTCATGTCGGCGTAGGCCACGGGGTGCTCCTCCTTTGTGGGGACACCGAGCCATGTGTTCACAATGTCAACGGAATCGGGCAGCCCACGGAAACGCTCACCCCACGACGCTGGGTCCTTATAGCCAGAGACACCCTCAAGCGGACGCCAGTTTTGGTAGTAGACATAGCAAATCTCATGGTCGGTCTTCTTGTAGTCGCGCAAGTCCTTGTAATACTGCTCGTCGTATGTAGTCAGATTCTGCACCTGAAGAGCCTCCGTGTCGGTGTCGCAACTTGCGAGGGCGGTGAGGCCGACGGCAAGAGCGAACATTGAAAATATCTTAAGTTTCATGCTTTTATATCTTATTTATAAGTGTACGATAAATGTCGTTTATAATCAGTGGCTTTCCTTGTCCCACCAGAGCGTGGTACCGCCGTTGTCGCCCGTCGGGTTGTTCGACTCGGAATTGAGCGTGCTTATGCCCGCGTTCACGGCATCGCCATTGGCCTTCTTCTCCGATGCCGGATATGGCAGACGGCGAATCTGCACGCTTGTGCTTATCTTGCCACCACTCTCGTTCTTGACAACAGGGAAGAGCTTAGGATAACCCGTGCGGCGGAACTCGCTCCATCCCTCTGGACCGTCGGGATACATGGCAATCCACTTCTGGGTGATGATGCGCTCAAGGTTGGTCTCGAAGCTCGCGCCCTCGTCATACTTGGGGCAGATGGTGCTCGGAGCCGAGGCATCGTTGCCATCGCCAGTGGGATCCTTGTAGTCGGCAGGCTTGGCGGTGGAGTTGATGTAAGAGTCGGCACCATCGATGCTGTTCTCCTTGAACGACATACGAATGCCATCCTCATAGAACTGCTTGGCCGTGCCGCCCATGTTCCATCCGCGCAGCGCGCCCTCGGCACGCAGGAAATAAGACTCGGCAGCCGTCATCCACACGATGGGCGTAGTGCTCTTGTTGACGTTGAGACGCGACACGCCGTCGCCGGCATACTTGTCGGTCTTGGCGGATATGTTGCCCGTGCCACAGCGCACGCCGTGGTAACCTCCACTCTTGGCCTCGACAAAGTAGACCTTCAGGCGTGGGTCGCTGTAACCGTTCATGTATGAGTCCATGGCAGCACTCATGCGAATCTCACCAGCGTTGAAGTCCTGGATGTCGTAGTTGGGGTGATAATAGTTTACCATGGAGTGCAGCAGTTCGGCACGCTCATCGGCTGTCTCAATCACACCAATAGCGTTGTTCACGGCCTTCTCCGCCTCCTGCTTGGCCAATGCCTCATCAGCATAGACGATGCGCATGGCAAGGCGAAGGCGCAGCGTGTTGGCGAACTTAACCCACTTGGTCACGTCGCCACCATAGACATTGTCGTATTTAGACATGAGCGTTGAACCAGACTGCGCCAACGGCGTAAGGGTCGTGACGGCAGCATCGAGCTCCTCGAAGAACTTCTTGTAGATGTCCTGCTGGCGGTCGAAAGCCACGCCGAGTGTACCATTGCCAAAACCAATGTAAGGCAGAGGACCGTAGGTGTCGGTGACGCGGTGCATGCCCTCAACCTTGATGATGTCGGCAAGAGCCTGGATGGCAGGCTGGTTGCTTTGCTCAGTCACCTTCTTGAGATTGGCCCAAGCCACCATGATCTTGGTGAACGGCTTGGTGAACATCTGCTCATACCATGTCATGTTGTATGTGCAGTTGTTAGAACCAGATGCCCACGTGCCAGTGGGGCCGATGTAGCCAGAGTAGAGGTCGGACGAGAGTCCCTGCGCCACCTGATAGTCGGACGACTCGTTGCCGCTGCCATCCTTGTAGAGCACCACATTGTTGATCATCTGCGTGAAGGACGCGCCCGTGTTGAGGTTGTCCTTTTCGAGGTCTTCCTCGTAAGCCTCGCGCGAGCTGTGGTTCAAGCCATCGAACATGTCGGAGCAGCTTGTGGCAAGCGTCAGCGCGCACGCGGCGAGGAATGTATATCTGATGTAAGATTTCATAGTTATTTTTAGATTTTTAGAATTTAACTTTCACCGAGAATCCCATGTTGCGCAGGGAAGGCTGCATGAAGTAGTCGATACCCTGCGAGTAGGTGCCAGTGTTGGCGGTCAGCTCTGGGTCGAACGGTGCCTTGCAGTAGAGCATCCACAGGTTGTGAGCCACGAACGAGAGGTTGAGGCCCTTGATCCATGGCACCCACTTGGTGACAGGCACATCATAGCCCAGCGACAGTTCCTGCAAACGGAGGTTTGTGGCGGAATAAGTGTACATGGCATCGATGGTCTTGGTCGGGTTGCCCACCACCTGGTAGTATTCCTTGGCAGGGATGAGTTTGCCGTTGACCACGGCACCGCCATTGTTGCGTGCGTCCTGCGAAGCCTTCGACGCTCCGTAGTAGTCGAGTATGGCCTGCGTCTCGCTCACCACCACGCCACCATTGCGATAGGTGAAGAGGAAGCCAAGCGACAGTCCTTTCCATGAGAACGTGTTGCCCCAAGAGAGATTATAGTTAGGCGTGGCCTTGCCGGCATAAGTATAGTATTCGTTGCCGTCGGGATTAGCCTCCACGGTCTTGTTGTCGGAATCTACCCAAATGGCTCCATGCTCATCGGTCTTGAGGGTGCGCACATAGATGTCGGCCATTGACCCGCCTTTCTGTATGCGCGTCTGATAGCCAGAGGTGCCGCCCTTGTACATCACGTCGAGCGAGTAGGTGTTGCCATCGATGGGGTTCTTCCAGCTGTCGAGCATCTCCTTGACCTCGTTGCGGTTGAGCGTCCATGTGAGATATGTCTCCCAGTTGAAAGCGCCGAGCTTCTGGTTGTAGCGAGCGGAAAGCTCAAGACCCTTGTTCTCCACGACACCGCCGTTGACCCATGCGCTGGTGTAACCAGAAGAAGCCGGCATGTCGATGTGGAAGAACTGGTTGTAGGTCTTCGACTTGTAGAGCGTGGCATTGAGCTTGAGCTTGTTTTGTAACAGCACGAAGTCGATACCAAGTTCCCATGACTTGGTCTTCTCAGGGTTGAGGTTGTCATAGAGCGTCGTGGTGGTCTCTGGACGGCCCGTGGACGGGTTGATGGTGTAGCCCACGCCGACGAGACGCGACTGCGAGGGTTCGTTGCCGACCTCGGCATAGCTCAAGCGAGTCTTGAAATAGTTGAGCCAGCCGCCCTTGGTGATTTGCGGGAAGATGTCGGTCCAAATGCCGCTTATACCAGCGCTCCAGTAGAAATAGTTTTTCTCAAGTTTCGATGACCAGTCGTTGCGTGCCGTCACGTCGAGGTAGGCAAGACTCTTGTAGCCAAGCTGCGCCGTGCCGAAGATGGCACCGAGGCGGTTGCGGTAGGCATCGTCCTGATAAACCTTGAAGGTGTTGTCGGCCTTGTTCACGTTCTCAAACGTGAAGATGTTTGGCGTGCCGAGCAAATGGCCCTCAAAACCTATCGGATCGTAGCTGTTTTGGGTGTAGTTGGCACCAACGACAGCGTTGAGGTTCCAACGGTCTTGGGCAAAATACTTGTTGAGCTTGAGGAAAGACTCGGCATAATAAGTCTCATAGGTGTCGCGCCTGTCCTTGTAGGCTCCATACTCTGAAGCGTACAGGAGGTTTGTGGAAGCATAGAACTTATATTCATACTTATTCTCGCTGCGGTCGTACTTAACGCGCCCGGTGAGGTCGAGCCACGGTGTGATCTTCCAGTTGAGCTGCACGGAGAACTGCTGACGCTGCTTGTGGTTGATGTAGCGTTCGCGGTTGAGCTCCCAATAAGGATTCTCCATGGACATGTCGTTGGCGTAGGGCCAATACTGCACAGGAAAGTTGCGGTCGGTGTCGTAGCGCTCGTAAAACTCCAGTTTGGAAAAGTCGTCGCCAGCAGGGAAGAGATACACTGGCACGAGCGGATTGTGGTATTGACCCTGCGAAATCATGTTCTGCTCCTTGGCCGTTGAGATCATGTAGTTGAAATCGAGCGTGAGACGGTCGTTGAGGAAATTGGTAGTGTTGCGGAACGTGAGGTTGTAACGGTCGAGGTCGTTGGTGGGCAGTATGCCGTTGGCATTGGTCGCGCCGAACGAGACATAAGTCTGGTTGCGGTCGGAACCCACCGACAGAGACACGTCGTTCATGATGTTGGCTCCAGTCTGGAAGAAGTCCTTAGGATTGTAAGACGACGGCGTGTCGAGCTTCGCGCCCCAAGAGTAATATGAATTGGCCTCTGTTGGGCCATACTGGTTCTGGAACTCGTGCATTTTGAACGGCTCAGAGAACTGGAAAGAGCCTGAATAGGTTACCTCCACCTTTCCTTTCTTACCTTTCTTGGTGGTAACGAGGATGACACCGTTGGAAGCGTTGGCACCATAAAGCGCGGCTGCCGACGGCCCCGTGAGCACGGAGATAGACTCTATGTCGTCGGAGTTCATCAAGGATATGGCATCGCCAGTCTGTCCGGCTCCCTCGAAGATGCCGCTGGCTCCAGAGCTGGAGTTGTCGGTCATGGGAATGCCGTCGATGACATAGAGCACGTTGTTGTTGCCGTTGAGCGACTTGGCACCACGCATGACCACACGTGTGGCTCCGCCCACGCCCGACGAGCTCTGGGTGAACTGCACGCCAGCCACCTTACCATTCAAGGAGTTGACGAAGTTGGCATCCTTGACAGTGGTCACGGCATCGGCATTGAGCTGCTGCACGTTGTAGGAAAGACTCTTGGCTTCCTTCTTGATACCAAGGGCTGTCACGACCACCTCGTTGATGTTTTGGGTGTTTTGCGACAGCTTCACGGTGAGATTGTCGCCTTGTGCCTTCACTTCCTTGGATTCATAGCCAAGATAGCTTATCACAAGCGTGCTGCCCGTGGGCACCTTGAGGGAGAACTTGCCGTCGATGTCGGTGACGGTTGCTGCCTTCTGCCCTTTCACCGCAACTGTGGCTCCGATGACTGGGTCGCCGTTCTCGTCGAGTACGACTCCTCCGACCTGCCTCTCGACCGCCTGCTGCACGGCAGTGGACTTGGACGAGGCCACGGCATTGCCGGCGTTGAGCAAGCCGGCTGCAAGTGCCGCTGAGAAGCAAAGCTTGAATAAATGCTTTTCGTTCATAAATAATGGTTTTTATAGTTTACGTTTATTGTCTTTTAAGCCTGACGATGAAGATTGGAGCGTTGTTCAAAAACTCATAGCAAGTAGGTTGGGCGGAATGCCGAGCGAACTAATTTTCACAAAAACTTATTTTTTAGTCGTATGAAAAACTACCTGAACAATCTTATACCCATAGATTTCGCTTTTTTACCATTTACTGTTACAGCCACGTCAAAACTCACTTCCTGCGCGCTCGCTTTCAGGATATTGTAGTAGACCTTGAAAGTCGTGCGCTGCCATGGCTTCAATACCAATTTCCTCGGCATCCGCACCTCCCTGCCATGCTTATTGTTTCTGAATTCAATTGTCATCTGCCTGCCTGTCTCGTTTGAGACTCGCTGCTCCATGCTGGCAACACTTGGGCTGAAACTCAATGTCTTGAACCCCATGTACAGCCCTTGGCCGAAATAGTAGGGGTAGTCTTCCTTCACGGGGTGGCGATAGGGATTCACGCTGCCCTTGACCCATACGCGGGTGTAAGCCTTGCCGTCGTTGAGGATGAGCGTTACTTCCTTGCTGAACTTGCCTGGGCGGTTTGCCGGATTGTAGGTCACGCTCACCTTGGCTGTCTTGCCAGGGGAAACAGGCTTTCTTGTATAGTCAACCGTGGTACATCCGCAAAACGCGTTAATGCCGGAGATGACGACAGGAGCCTTGCCATTGTTGCGGAAAGTGAATGTGTGGCTCGCCTTGCCGGCCTTCTCCTCAATAGTACCGAAGTCGTATGCCTTTCCGTCACTGACGAAAGTCTTGCAAAAGACCATCTGCTGTGTCTGAGCGGAGATAGACCGACAGCAAAGCATTGTCATCATTATTAAAAAGACCTTGACGTTCATGTTTCTCATTTTTAAGTAATGTCCATGGCAATAGGCTTGGCTTGTCGCTAACTGAAAATGCCTGCCACGCTGATTGGTTTTCACGGTTGCAAAGGTAAAATGGATCGTGGAAAGACATAGGACATATAATTTTCATTAAACGACGCTTTTCTTTCATAATTGGCTTTACCGTCAAGGGGTTGCGTATAATGAACGCTATTCTTGCAAAAACCGACGCTTTTCTTTCAGAATCATACGGATGAAACGCATGGGAAAAAATATTTTATTAATTTTGCAATGGTAAAAGCATAAAGGCCGACAAAACAAAAAACTGACATTACTCTATAAAACGTGATATGACTTTAAAATACCTATTACGCACATTCTTTCTGGTGGTCGCGACGCTTGGGGTGGTCTATCCGAGTCGTGCCAACGAATATGGCAACGTGAGCAATCTTAGCATAGCCGATGGCTTGTCAAATGACTTCGTGCTTGACATGGCCTCTGACGGCTATGGCTTCGTTTGGGCAGGAACAAAAAACGGATTAAACAAGATAACCGGATACGGAGTGTTAAAATACACTGACAAGAACTCACATCTTGTCAACAATACCATAAACGCGCTATGCTTTGAGAAGTCCAATAACATGATGTGGGTAGGCACACTCAACGGCATCAGCATCGTCGACTGCGCGACGGGGCAGATGTCAACTCTCGACACGTCGAACGGTCTCGCGCAAAACGCCATTATCGACATAAAGCCAGCCGCCGACGGTGGCCTATGGATTCTCTACATGAACAAGGGCGTACAATATTATGACGTAGCACACAAACGGCTCAAGCCTCAGACGCGCTGCATACTAAAGACGTTGCGTCTCACCTCACACTGCTGCATGGACAATGGCGCGGGACAGCTATACATTGGGCACAATGGTTTCGGCATGAGCATAGTCGACTTGAAAAGCCATAGCGTGGAACGCTTCCGTCATAAGAAAGGCGACGCTGAATCGTTGCCCAGCGACAATGTGCGCGAAATCGTGAGCGACACGTATGGGAACGTGTGGGTGGGCACAAGCAACGGGCTTGCGATCTTTGATCCTCTATCGCGTAAGTTTCACAGGATAGAAAATCCTTTAATCGGCGACAATATCTACTCTCTATGCACCACTACCGACGGACGCATCCTTGCGGCTTGCAACCTCGACGGAGTGAGCGTTGTCGACTCACGCAACGTAGACCATTGGAGACTTGCCCCTACATCTGTCTCAAAGATGGAAATTGGAAATGCAGCCTTCAATGCCGCGCGTGCCGTCCTGAACGACAGGTACGGAAACATCTGGATAGGAAGCTACGGAACTGGCATCACTTTCGTCAATCCGCGCCCTGCCGTTTTCAACGTGCTGCCGGCAATTACCAACGCGAAAGGAAACGTATGTCATGTTTATGGCATTACTGCCTGTCGGAATGGAGGACTGTGGCTCGGAAGCGACAGCGGACTGTCTCTATACCGCGACTCGAAAATAGTAGGTCAATGGCAGTTTGCTGGAATACTGCACAGGGCGTCAGCCTTCGTGTACGTGATGTATGAGGATCATCTTGGAAACGTGTGGATTGGCTTGGACGACGAGGGTGTCGTGGTCTTCAATCCTCTTACGCATACTTTCAAGCGAATAGACATTTCCACACGCGCGCTCGACATTCACGCCTTCCAGGAACTGCCTGACGGCGGAATGATAATAGGTAGCGAAATAGGTGCGTATTTATATAAGGATGGCAATGTGAAGTTTTTGAGACAGTTGACATCACGATTGCCAAGTCCAACTATCTACGGCTTGGTCGTAGACTGCCTGGGACGGCTATGGATAGGCATGGACGGCGGTGGTGTGGCAATATTTTCAAAGTCAGGAAAACGACTGGCAGTGTTGAACGAATCCAACGGTCTGCCATCGGCAAGGGTCAACCAACTCTTTGTGGCCAAGGATAAGTCTGTGTGGATAGCGACGAGCAACGGGCTGTGCCATGTGCCCTACGTTGGCAAGCCTAACGACATAGAAGTATTCGACAATGCCCAAGGGCTTACCGACCCTTATGTCATGTCCATCACACAGGATAGCAATGGGCAAATATGGCTTGGCACGTTCACGAACATAGCCTGTTTCGACAAGGCAAGCCGCACCTTTGCCGTTTACGATTTCAACGTCGGTGTCACGGCAGGAGGATTCGTAGAGGGCTCTGCAGCCTTGACGACAGATGGATATGTGTATTTCGGCTCGCCGAAAGGCGTGTGCCAAGTCAACACACAGTATCTGCGCATGCAGCGAAGGGCATCAAAGATATACGTCGTGGGATGCGAGACAGTGGCTGCCGACACGCGACATCTCGTCCCACTATTCCCAAAAGACGGCACATACAGGCTACCTTATGACGCCAGCACGATACGCGTGGCCTTCAGCGTGGCCGATTATGGCGAGCGCGGCAAGGTGGAGTACGCCTATTGCATGGAAAGTCTCGATGACAAATGGGTGTTCACCGATGGGGATGATGAGGTTGCTTTCCGCAACTTACGTCCCGGAAGGTACACTTTCAAGGTGAAGGCGAGCTATATTGGAGGGAAGCCATCCGACAGTAATATCGCAAAGATTGATATTGTAGTCTCACCACCATGGTGGGCAACATGGTGGATGATGATAATATACGCGTTTGCCATTGCCGCGATAGTCTATGGGATAGCGCAGGTCTACAAACGTCGACTCAAACTCGTAAATGCCTTGAAACTGCGCGACGCGACTCTCGCGATGGAACGCGATAATCGACACAAGGAGAAAGAGATGAGCGAAAACCGCTTGCGCTTCTTCACCAACATAGCCCATGAACTGCGAACACCGCTCACGCTTGTCATTGGCCCTGTCGATGACCTGCGCAACGCCGATGACATGCCAAAGTCATACAAGCAAAAACTTGAAATCATCTATCAAAACGCCGTGAGATTGCTTGAACAGATAAACCGCTTGATGGAATTTCGCAAAACGGAGACCGGCAATTATACACTGAGCGTATCAAAGGGTGACATTTGCGAAACCGTGCGCAATGTGGGTCTGCGTTTTGTCGAGAGTCAGGCAAACAGCAAGGTTAAACTCTCTATTATTGTACCAGAGGAGCGTGTTGACCTTTATTATGACAAAGAGGCGATAACACATATCCTTGACAATCTTATGTCTAACGCTTTCAAATACACTCCCGCGGGTGGGCAGGTCTGGCTAACAGTCACAGCCGACAACACTAATGTCAGCATAACCGTGGCGGATAACGGTTACGGAATTTCCCAAGAGGCTCTTCCTCATATTTTTGACAGGTACTATCAGGAGAAGGGCAAACATCAAGCTTCAGGCACAGGCATAGGACTCGCGCTTGTCAAGTCGCTTGTGACGCTGCATAAGGCCACGATAAATGTAGAGAGCAAGCCTGGCGAAGGCACTAAGTTTGTAATCCGACTTGGCAAGGCAAACATATATCCTGAAGCAATTCATAAGCCTCTTGAAAGCAACAAGAATGGAATGCTGATGGCAACTCATACTAAACAGAATGATGCAAAACGTGAGAACAATGAAAAGCCATCGCTGCTTGTCGTTGAAGACAATGATGACATAAGAAATTATATAGTAAAAGAACTGGGAGACTCATTTAGGGTGCTGAGCGCGAACAACGGGCTTGATGCTTGGAATATGGTACAAGATTCTGTACCGGACTTTGTGGTGAGCGACATAATGATGCCAGAAATGGACGGTATTGAATTATGTCGGCGCTTAAAGGGAGACATCAACACAAGTCACGTGCCAGTAATTTTACTCACTGCAAAAGATAGCATAGAAGACAAAGAAGAAGGTTACCGTTGCGGCGCTGATTCTTACATAACAAAACCATTTAGCGCGAAAATGCTAAAAGCGCGCATAATCAACCTTCAAGAAGCGAGACATCGTATAGTGAGCAGCATTGTAGCAGGCAACATTGCCATTGCTGAAAAAGTAACAGGAATTAAAAAAGAAACAATTACAAAAAAGGAAGAATACTGTGACAAACTGACCAACATAGACCGTAAGTTCATAAAGGACTTCACAAATCTTGCAGCTGAGAACATGTCAAATTCTGAACTCGACATGTCTTTCTTCACAGATCACTTGAACATGAGCTATTCTTCGTTCTATCGCAAGGTAAAAGCACTGTGCGGTGTGACTCCTGTTGACTTTTTACGGCAAATGCGAATCAAGCGCAGCGCAGAACTTCTTAGAACAGGCAATTTTAAAATAACAGAAGTGGCAGAAATGTGCGGCTTTGACAACATCGGGTATTTTCGTAAATGTTTCAAGGAAGAATATAATACAGCACCTTCAGAATATGCGAAAAAGGATGGAATAATAAAAGGATAACAACAAAGCAAGAAATTAGAATAAAAAATCTCCAACCACAAAAGTGATTGGAGATTTTCTATATAACGACAAAAAGTCTAAATTATTCAGCCTTTGGAGCTTCCTCAGCAGGAGTCTCAGCCTTTTCTTCCTCAGCCTTAGGAGCCTCAGTAGCTGTTGCTTCAGCCTTCTTTGTGCTGCGACGGCTACGGCGTGTCTTCTTCTCAGCCTTTGGAGTCTTGGCCATGTTCTCATCGAAATCAACGAGTTCGATGAAGCACATAGAAGCAGCATCACTTGGACGAACGCCAAGTTTAATGATACGTGTATAGCCACCAGGACGGTCAGCTACACGTGCTGCGATCTCTCCGAAGAGCTCCTTGACAGCATAGCTCTTCTGAAGATAACGGAAGACAACACGACGTGAAGACGTAGTATCAGTCTTAGAGCGAGTAATCAGGGGCTCTACGTATTTCTTAAGAGCCTTGGCCTTTGCGAGAGTCGTAGTGATTCTTTTGTGCATGATAAGGCTTGTTGCCATGTTGGCAAGCATACTGGCCCTATGAGATGCAGTACGACTCAGATGGTTGAACTTTTTATTGTGTCTCATTTTGTTTTAATGCTTAATTGGACAGTTGAACAGTGACCCGCGGGTTTATTCCTTATCCAGTTTATACTTTGAAATATCCATTCCAAACGACAGATTCAGACTCAAGAGCAAATCATCAAGCTCAGAGAGCGATTTCTTACCGAAGTTACGGAACTTAAGGAGGTCTGTCTTCTGATACTGCACAAGATCAGCAAGAGTAGATACATCGGCAGCCTTAAGACAATTGAGCGCACGGACACTCAAATTGAGGTCAGAGAGCTTAGTCTTAAGCAACTGGCGCATATGAAGAACCTCCTCGTCAAACTCCTCATTGCCTTCCTTGTCTGTATTCTCCAGGGTAATCTTCTCATCGGAGAAACAAAGGAGATGGAAAATGAGAATCTTTGCTGCTTCCTTTAATGCATCCTTCGGGTGAATGGATCCATCCGTTGTAACCTCAATGATGAGATTATCGTAGTCGGTCTTTTGCTCGACACGTGTAGGCTCAACACTGTATCGCACATTACGGATGGGAGTGTAGATAGAATCGATGGGAAGTACGTTGACATCGGTGCAGAACTGACGGTTCTCATCAGCAGGGACGTATCCACGCCCCTTGTTGATTGTGAGATCCATCTGGAACGATGCCTTAGAATCTAAATGACAAATCACCAAATCAGGGTTTAACACTTCAAATCCAGTCAGATACTTACCGATATCACCTGCCTTGAACTCCGTGGAATCCTCCACGGAAATGCTAACTTTCTCGTTCTCGAAATCGTCTACTACTTGTTTGAACCGTACTTGTTTCAGATTCAAAATGATATTGGTAACATCCTCCTTCACACCGGGAACGGTGGCGAACTCATGCTCAACACCGCTTATACGAACTGTGTTGATGGCATAACCTTCAAGCGAAGAAAGAAGGACGCGGCGAAGAGAGTTACCAATGGTAACACCAAAGCCAGGCTCGAGAGGGCGGAACTCAAACTTTCCGTAGTGGTCGTTGGCCTCCAACATCACAACTTTATCAGGTTTTTGAAATGCTAATATCGCCATTAATTCAATGATTTTTATTTATTTCGAGTACAACTCAACGATTAACTGCTCCTTGATATTCTCAGGGATGTCAGCACGCTCAGGCACGTGAAGATACTTGCCGCTCTTGCTATTCTGATCCCACTCGATCCAAGGATACTTACTGTGGTTGAAACCAGCAAGCGCGTTGTCGATAACCTCAAGTGACTTTGCCTTCTCACGCACACCGACAACCTGGCCTGGCTTAACTGAGAAAGAAGGAATGCTGACGACCTTACCATCAACAGTAATGTGTTTGTGGTTAACCAACTGACGGGCTGCAGCTCTTGTAGGAGCTATGCCGAGACGGAAAACTACGTTGTCCAAACGGCTCTCCAACAACTGAAGAAGAACTTCACCAGTCTTACCGTCAGCCTTTGCAGCCTTGTCAAACAGGTTGTGGAACTGACGCTCCAACACGCCATAAGTATACTTGGCTTTCTGCTTCTCAGCAAGCTGCTGACCATACTCTGATGTCTTGCGGCGACGGTCGTTGCCATGCTGCCCTGGAGGGAAGTTGCGCTTAGACAGTACCTTATCTGCACCAAAGATGGGCTCACCAAAACGGCGTGCGATACGAGATTTAGGACCTATATATCTTGCCATAATTTAAATGCTTTTCTTATTGTATCTAAAGATGTTAGGGGTTCTTATTATACACGACGACGCTTAGGAGGACGGCATCCGTTGTGTGGCAACGGTGTCACGTCAACGATCTCCGTAACCTCGATACCTGCGCCATGGATAGCACGAATAGCGCTCTCACGGCCATTGCCTGGACCCTTCACATAAGCCTTCACCTTGCGAAGACCAAGAGAGAAGGCCACTTTAGCGCAATCCTCTGCTGCCATCTGTGCAGCATAAGGAGTATTCTTCTTTGAACCGCGGAAACCCATCTTACCAGCTGAAGACCAGGAAATAACCTGACCATCGTTGTTGGCAAGAGACACAATAATGTTGTTAAAGCTACTGTGAACATGGAGCTGACCTGTAGCCTCAACACGGACATTTCTTTTCTTAGATGTTGCTTTCTGTTGTTTTGCCATAATTAAGTTCCTCCATTAATTACTTAGTAGCCTTCTTCTTGTTTGCAACAGTCTTCTTCTTACCCTTACGTGTACGGGCATTGTTCTTGGTGCTCTGACCACGAACAGGAAGGCCATTACGATGACGGACACCACGGTAGCAACCAATATCCATCAGACGCTTGATGTTCATCTGAATCTCTGAACGGAGGTCACCCTCCACTTTGAATTCAGCGCCGATAATCTCACGGATCTTGGCTGCCTGATCGTCAGTCCACTCGCTGACCTTCAGGTCACGGCTCACGCCTGCCTTATCCAATATCTTTGCTGAACTACTTCGACCTATACCATAGATATAGGTCAATGCGATCTCGCCACGCTTATTCTGGGGCAAGTCTACTCCAACAATTCGTATTGCCATTAGTTGAAATAAATTGAATAAAAACTTAACTTTGTGTGTAAATAACGCGTTGTTTTTGCTTAAAAGCGTACAAAAGTAATAAGAAAACTTCAAACAGCTTTCTCATTACCCATAACTTTACGCAATTTTAACGTTTAGCCCTGACGCTGCTTCATCTTAGGGTTCTTCTTGTTGATGACAAACAGGCGACCCTTACGACGAACGATCTTGCAGTCGGCTGAACGCTTCTTGATGGATGTTCTTGTCTTCATACTTGTAAGTATAAAATATATTGTTCTATTTATATCTGAACTCTATCCTTCCCTTAGTGAGGTCGTAAGGGCTCATCGCTACCTTGACCTTGTCACCTGGGAGTATCTTAATGTAATGCAGACGCATCTTACCCGAGATGTTGGCGATGATTTGTACTCCATTCTCAAGCTCTACGCGAAACATTGCGTTGGACAAGCTCTCAATTACTGTGCCGTCCTGCTCTATTGCTGACTGTTTTGACATAAATTTATTTAACCTTTATCAATGTTCCAAAGAAAAGTGAATACGTCGAGATGTTATATCACTCAACCTTGAATGGCTCTCCATCAGGATTCCAATGGAGAGCCAATCCTGTTTATCATTCATCCGCCTCTGGAAGCATATATCCAAAGACCATATTAATATGCACTTACAGCGCCAGCCTTACGAGTGTGACCGGAATTCAATAGTCCATCATAGTGACGCATCAAGAGATAAGACTCTATCTGCTGCAAAGTGTCGATAACAACACCCACTGTGATGAGGAGCGATGTGCCTCCAAAGAACTGAGAGAACGCCTGTTGCACGTTAAGCAAGCCTGCCAATGCCGGCATGATAGCTATGAAAGCAATGAACAGAGAACCTGGGAAAGTGATACGTGACATTACCGTGTCAATGTATTCGGCAGTGTCATGACCAGGCTTAATCCCGGGAATGAAACCATTGTTGCGTTTCATATCCTCTGCCATCTGCTGAGGATTCAGCGTGATAGCAGTATAGAAATAGGTGAAAGCAACAATCAAGATAACGTAAACAATGTTGTAGACAAGGCTGCGATTATCCATCAAGTTACGCACCAACCAGCTTGACTCACTACTCTGATACTGAACGATTGCCAATGGTATGAACATCAATGCCTGAGCAAAGATGATAGGCATAACGTTGGCAGCGAAAAGTTTCAGCGGGATATACTGACGGGCACCACCCACTTGCTTGTTGCCGACAAGACGCTTCGCATACTGAACAGGCACTTTACGAGTGCCTTGTGTCAAAAGTATTGAAGCGCAAATGACAGCATAGAGAATTAGAATCTCGGCGATAAACATCACAAGACCACCACCCGAAATGGCAGTGAATCTTGAGCTAAGCTCCTGAACGAAAGCCTGTGGAAGCCTTGCGATGATACCAATCATAATGACCAATGAGATTCCATTTCCGACTCCCTTGTCAGTGATACGCTCACCCAACCAAAGAATGAACATAGAGCCTGCCGCAAGGATGATAGTTGCCGGAATCATGAACACACTCCAAGATATGCCACTGGCGAGAGCCGAGCTGGCCTGCATCTTGAGGTTGATAAGGTAACTCGGTGCCTGGAACAGCAGAATTGCTACCGTCAACACACGAGTGTACCATTGTATCTTCTTCCGGCCGCTCTCACCCTCTCGCTGCATCTTCTGGAAATAAGGCACAGCGACGGCAAGAAGCTGCATGACAATGGAAGCTGAGATGTAAGGCATAATTCCAAGCGCGAAAATAGAGGCGTTGGAAAATGCTCCACCAGAGAACATGTCCAGCAGTGACATCAAGCCACCCTTAGTTTGCGACTGAAGTTGGTCAAGCTTGGCGGGATCAATACCCGGAAGCACAACGAATGATCCAAAACGGTAGATAGCCGTAAACAGGAAAGTGACGAGAAGCCTCTGGCGAAGATCCTCGACCCTCCAACAGTTCTTTAGTGTCTCAATTAGCTTTTTCATTATTAAATTTTTGTTGCATTACCACCAACTGCCTTGATAGCTTCCTCAGCAGTCTTAGAGAAGGCGTTGGCTTCAACGTCAACCTTAGCTTTAAGCTCACCCTTGCCAAGGATCTTGACAAGCTCCTTGCCATTGGTAAGACCAGCGGCCACAAGCTCCTCGATACCAATCTTGGTGAGGTTTTTCTCCTCGGCGAGCTTCTGAAGGGTTGAGAGGTTCACAGCGAAGTACTCTTTGTGGTTGATGTTCTTGAAACCAGCCTTAGGAACGCGACGCTGCAAAGGCATCTGACCACCTTCGAAACCAATCTTTCTCTTGTAACCGGAACGAGCCTTGGCACCCTTGTGACCACGCGTAGAAGTACCACCCAGTCCAGAACCTGGACCACGGCCAATACGACGACGTGAGTGAGTAGAGCCGGCAGCCGGCTTCAATGTATGTAATTTCATGATTACGTCTGATTTTAAATGTTATTACTTAACGATCTCAACGAGATGGTGCACTTTACGAACCATGCCCATATTGCTGGGAGTATCCTCAACCTCAACAACTTGAGAAATCTTGTGAAGGCCAAGGGCGAGAAGAGTTCTCTTTTGGTCTACAGGAGCGCCGATACGGCTCTTGATTTGCTTAATTTTGATTGTTGCCATTGTTTATAATCCCATTAACCGTTAAACACTTTGTCCATGGCGATACCACGCTCACCGGCTACAGTGTAAGCGTCACGCATCTGAGAGAGCGCGAGCACCGTTGCTTTCACCAGGTTGTGGGCGTTGGATGAGCCCTTAGACTTTGCAATCACATCCGAGATGCCAGCGCTCTCAAGTACGGCACGCATGGCACCACCGGCCTTAAGACCAGTACCAGCTGCAGCGGGCTTCAAGAGAACACGAGCACCGCCAAACTTCACCTCCATCTCGTGAGGAACAGTGCCATTGAGCACAGGAACCTTGAAGAGGTTTTTCTTGGCAGCGTCTGTGCCCTTCTGGATAGCGGCGGTAACCTCACCAGCCTTGCCCAGACCATATCCGATAACACCGTTGCCATCACCGACTACGACAATGGCTGCGAATGTAAAGGTACGACCACCCTTGGTAACTTTCGTCACACGGTTGATAGCAACCAGGCGGTCCTTCAATTCAGCGTCACTATTAACTCTTACTTTATTCATTGCCATAATCGATTAGAAATTAAGTCCACCCTTACGAGCAGCGTCAGCAAGAGCCTGAACGCGGCCATGATAGAGATAGCCATTACGGTCAAAAACCACTTTCTCGACACCAGCGGCCTTAGCCTTCTCAGCCAAAGCCTCGCCGACCTTCTCTGCCTGCTGAACCTTAGGAAGCTTCTCCAGGCCTAAAGAAGATGCGGAAGCCAAAGTCTTGCCCTCAATGTCGTTAATAACTTGTGCGTAAATCTGCTTGTTGGAGCGGAACACAGTAAGACGGGGACGCTCAGCTGTTCCCTTGACGTTCTTGCGAATGCGGAACTTTATCTTGATTCGTCTTTCTACTTTCTTTGTTGTCATGATTTCGTTGTCACTTTAAAAGTTACTTAGCTGCAGCTGTCTTACCAGACTTTCTGCGGATGACCTCACCCTTGAAGAGTATACCCTTACCCTTATAAGGCTCAGGCATGCGGAAAGAACGAATTTTAGCACAAATAAGACCAAGCAGCTGCTTGTCTGCGCTCTCCAGCATAATCTGTGGGTTCTGGTTGCGCTCAGACTTTGTCTCTACCTTAACCTCCTTAGGAAGCTGCAGGAAGATTGGGTGAGTGTAACCAAGAGAGAACTCAAGAAGATTTCCCTGGTTAGAAACACGATAACCGACACCGATAAGCTCAAGTTGCTTCTTGAAGCCCTCGCTCACGCCAACAACCATGTTGTTGATCAAAGAACGATAAAGGCCATGGAAAGCCTGCTTCTGCTTGTAGTCCACAGGGCTGTTCTCATCAACCTCGAAGGTGATGTGACCATCTTCCTGAGACATCTTGATAGAAGGGTCAAGATACTGTGAAAGCTCACCCTTGGGACCCTTAACGGTAACAACGTTCTCCTTCGCATCGAAGTTAACAGTAACTCCTGCGGGAACACTAATTGGCAATTTACCTATTCTTGACATAACTTAAACCTCCAATTAATAGACGTAGCAAAGGACCTCACCGCCAATCTTAAGGTCAGCGGCCTCCTTGTTTGTCATGACTCCCTTAGATGTAGACAGGATTGCGATACCCAGTCCGTTAATAACTCTCGGCATGTCCTTGTAACCGGTGTAACGGCGAAGGCCAGGTGTGGAAACGCGCTTCAAGCTCTTGATGGCGTTCTCCTTTGTTTGCGGATCATACTTCAAGGCGACCTTGATAGTGCCCTGAGGACCATCCTCGACGAACTTGTAGTTCAGGATGTAACCCTTCTCGAAGAGAATCTTTGTGATAGATTTCTTCATGTTTGACGCAGGAACCTCAACCACGCGATGATGAGCCATGATTGCGTTTCTGAGCCGTGTCAGATAATCTGCTATTGGATCTGTCATAAAATGAAAATGTTTAATTAATCGGGACTACCCCGACAATATTAAATATGAGTGCCTCTTTAAAATCCTTAGGGTTGAGCGTCCCGATGACATTGATTAAGTATCGGGACGTCAACATAGGGATAGAGTGTTTTACCAGCTTGCCTTTGTCACGCCAGGAATCAAGCCCTGAGAAGCCATCTCACGGAACTGAATACGTGAAATACCGAACTGACGGATATATCCACGTGGACGACCTGTAATCTTGCAGCGGTTGTGCTGACGGATAGGGTCTGCGTTCTTTGGAATGGCCTGCAACTTACGTGCAGCCTCATAAGCCTCAGCGGGGTCGTTTGAAGTAGCGATAATCTTCTTCAAGGCCGCGCGTTTCTCAGCATAGCGGGCTGCGAGCTTGGCACGCTTTACCTCGCGAGCCTTCATTGATTCTTTTGCCATATCTCTTTAATCGTTTTTAGCGTTTTTGAAAGGAAGACCGAATGCCTTAAGCAGAGCGAAGCCCTCCTCATCAGTAGTTGCTGATGTGACGAAAGTGATGTTCATACCCTGAAGGCGATCCACCTGGTCGATGTTGATCTCCGGGAAGATGATCTGCTCATCAATACCAAGAGTGTAGTTGCCGCGTCCGTCAAACTTGGAATTGATACCCTTGAAGTCACGGATACGAGGGAGAGCGATCTTAACGAGACGCTCAAGGAACTCGTACATGCGCTCACGGCGAAGTGTTACCATCACGCCGATAGGCATCTTCTTACGAAGCTTGAAGTTAGCGATATCCTTCTTTGAGTATGTAGCCACGGCTTTCTGACCTGTGATGGCAGTGAGCTCGTTGATGGATACATCAATGATTTTCTTGTCCTGAGTGGCATCGCCAAGACCCATGTTGATGACGATCTTCTTCAAGGCAGGAATCTGCATGGCAGAAGAATAGTTGAACTGCTCTTTAAGAGCTGGGGCAATCTGCTCCTTATACTGTTTCTTAAACTGTGCTGTATCCATTACTTGATCTCCTCCCCTGACTTTTTAGCGATGCGGATGACATTCTTGCCCTCATGCTTGACAGCGATACGGGTAGCCTTGCCACTCTTAGGATCGATAAGGCTGATGTTTGAGATGTGAATAGGAGCCTCCTGCTTCACGATTCCTCCTTGAGGATTCTTTGCTGAAGGCTTCGTGCTCTTTGAAACCATGTTGACACCCTCAACGATGGCACGGTTCTCTTTCACAAGCACCTTGAGCACTTTACCCGTCTTGCCCTTGTCGGAACCGGCAATGACGATGACGTTGTCGTCTTTCTTGATATGTAACTTACTCATTACTTCTTTCATTTAAAGATTAAAGAACCTCAGGTGCGAGAGACACGACCTTCATGTTGACAGCACGCAGCTCACGAGCTACAGGGCCGAAGATACGGCTGCCGCGAAGCTCACCAGCGTTGTTGAGCAACACGCAAGCATTGTCATCGAAACGAATGTAAGAACCATCCGGACGACGAATCTCTTTCTTGGTGCGAACGACTAAAGCCTTAGATACCGCACCTTTCTTCAAGTCACTGCTTGGCAGGACGTTCTGGACAGCAACAACTATGACGTCGCCGACACTTGCGTAACGACGGCCTGTACCACCGAGCACGCGGATGCACATAGCCTCACGAGCGCCACTGTTGTCTGCTACTGTAAGTTTTGTTAATGCCTGTATCATAATTACTTAGCCTTTTCTACGATTTGTACTAATCTCCACCTCTTGGTCTTGGAAAGTGGACGAGTCTCCATAATCTGGACTGTATCACCCATATGGGCCTCGTTCTTCTCGTCGTGAACGTGATACTTCTTCGTCTTCTGGACGAACTTACCATAAATAGGGTGCTTCTCCTTGAACTTAGCCGCGACGACGATGGTC
Organism: Prevotella sp.; assembly: GCA_036743855.1. Lineage (GTDB taxonomy): Bacteria > Bacteroidota > Bacteroidia > Bacteroidales > Bacteroidaceae > Prevotella. The sequence continues at coordinate 38,151 of DAINOS010000001.1, forward strand.
TTGTCCATCTTGTCACTGATAACGACACCCTGTCTTACCTTTCTTAAATTACGTGTTTCCATTTGTGTCATTACTTGTTAAGTTCCCTTTCGCGAAGCACTGTCTTCATGCGTGCAATATCACGACGCGCAGCTTTGATCTGTGACGGATTCTCAAGCGGTGAAATCTGATGGTTGAGCTTAAGCTGCTTGTAAGCTGCCTCAGATTGCGCCAGCTTCTCGCGCAAGTCCTTGTCGGCGAGTTCTGTGATTTCTTTGATCTTCATTAATTATGCGTTTTTGTCGTAATCACGACGGATGACGAATTTTGTCTTCACTGGGAGTTTCTGGGCTGCCAGACGAAGAGCCTCTTTGGCCACGTCAAGGCTGACACCTTCCACTTCGAAGAGTATACGACCCGGAGTGACAGGAGCTACCCATCCAGCTGGATCACCCTTACCTTTACCCATTCGGACGTCAGCAGGCTTGCGAGTGATTGGCTTGTCAGGGAAGATGCGGATCCAGACCTGACCCTCACGGTTCATGTAACGGTTGACAGCTACACGAGCTGCCTCAATCTGGCGGCTGTCCAGCCATTTGCTCTCAAGGGTCTTGATGCCGAACGAGCCGAAAGCCAGTTGTGTGCCGCGATGAGCGTTGCCTTTGTTGCCACGTCCATCCTGCGGCCTTCTATATTTTACTCTTTTTGGCTGTAACATTGTAGATGATTCTTTTAGCGATTATTGTTTCTACGGCGTCCGCCACGATTGCGGCGCTCACCGTCGCGGCGTGAGCCACGCTCGTTGCGATCCTGCTGGAAGTTAGGAGCGAGCTCCTTCTTTCCATAGACCTCACCACGCATTATCCACACCTTGATGCCAAGCAGACCGACCTTTGTCAGAGCCTCTGTCTGGCAATAGTCAATATCAGCACGGAATGTGTGCAGAGGAGTACGGCCTTCCTTGAACATCTCCTTACGTGCGATCTCGGCGCCATTCAGACGGCCAGTAATCTGCACCTTGATGCCCTCGGCACCGGCGCGCATCGTGTTCTGCACGGCCATCTTGATGGCACGGCGATAAGCCATGAGGTGCTCAATCTGGCTCGCGATGTTCTCACCCACGATAGTGGCGTCGAGCTCTGGGCGCTTAACCTCGAAGATGTTGATTTGAATATCCTTCTTGTAGAGCTTCTTCAGCTCTTCCTTCAGCTTATCCACATCGTGACCAGCCTTACCGATGACGATACCCGGACGGGCAGTGCAAATAGTGATGGTGACGAGTTTGAGAGTGCGCTCGATGATGATGCGTGAAACCTGGGCTTTCTCGAGACGCTTCTTCAGGTAAGTGCGAATCTGCTTGTCCTCTACGAGGTTGTCGCCGAAGTTCTTGCCACCGAACCAATTAGAATCCCAACCACGGATTATACCAAGACGGTTGCTTATTGGATTAACTTTCTGTCCCATTCTATTTAATCTTTATCGTCATTAGTTTTGGCATCCACGAACAAAGTGACGTGGTTAGAGCGCTTGCGGATTCTGTATCCGCGACCCTGTGGTGCCGGTCTCATACGCTTCATGGTTACGCCTTCGTCTACGAAGACCTTGCTGATGTACAGCTCTCCATCCTCAGCCTTGCGATCGTTTTTGGTCTCCCAGTTAGCGATAGCAGAGCGAAGAAGCTTCTCCACGTCCTGCGCGGCACGCTTCTTGGAGAACTTAAGCACGCCAAGGGCACGGTTGACCTCCATACCACGAACCATGTCTACCACGTAGCGCATCTTGCGGGGAGAGGAGGGAACGCCAACGAGCTTGGCGAAGTATTGATTCTTACGGGCTTCCTTTAACTTTTCAGCCGCGTTATGTTTTCTTGCTCCCATTATGTTTGCTTGAATTTAATGCTTATCCCGATTACTTCTTGTTGTTTCCGGTATGACCACCGAAGCGACGTGTGAGGGCGAACTCTCCGAGGCGGTGACCAACCATGTTCTCAGTAATGTACACGGGGATAAATTTGTTACCGTTATGAACTGCGACAGTATGACCCACGAAGTCAGGTGAAATCATACATGCTCTGGCCCATGTCTTGACAACGCTCTTCTTGCCGCTCTCGTTCATGGCAAGGATTTTCTTCTCGAGCGAGACATTGATGTACGGGCCTTTTTTAAGTGAACGACTCATAATTTGCTCTGTGTTTTAAGTTACTTCTTGTTAGCCCTCTCGATAATGTACTTGTTCGAGAGCTTCTTCGGTGCGCGAGTCTTGAGGCCCTTAGCGTACAAGCCCTTGCGTGAGCGTGGGTGTCCACCGCTCTGGCGGCCTTCACCACCACCCATTGGGTGATCAACTGGGTTCATCACAACACCACGGTTGTGAGGACGACGGCCAAGCCAGCGTGAGCGACCAGCCTTACCCGACTGCTCAAGGGCGTGGTCCGAATTGCCTACGCTGCCAACGGTTGCCTTGCAAGCAGAGAGGACCTTGCGGGTCTCACCTGAAGGAAGCTTGATGACGCAGTAGGAACCTTCACGAGAAGTAAGCTGAGCAAAGTTACCAGCCGAACGAACGAGCAACGCGCCCTGACCCGGACGCAACTCGATGTTGTGGATCACGGTACCTACAGGGATGTTAGCAAGTGGGAGGGAGTTGCCAACCTCAGGAGCTGCCTCAGCACCCGACATCAGCTTGTCGCCAACCTTCAATCCGTTAGGAGCAATGATGTAACGTTTCTCGCCATCTGCGTAGAAAAGAAGAGCGATGCGAGCAGAGCGGTTAGGATCATACTCGATAGTCTTCACTACAGCAGGAACACCATCTTTCTCTCGCTTGAAGTCAATGAGACGATACTTCTTCTTGTGGCCACCGCCAATGTAGCGGACAGTCATCTTACCGGTGTTGTTTCGACCGCCGGTTGAACGCTTACCGTAAACGAGAGACTTCTCTGGCACGGATGCAGTAATCTCCTCGAACGTGCCAATAACCTTGTGTCTTTGACCCGGAGTGACCGGGCTGAATTTACGTACTGCCATTTCTTATTTTAGATATTGCTGTAAAAATCAATAGTGTCACCGTCCTTCAAGGTGATGTAGGCCTTCTTGAACGCGTTCTTCTGACCGCGGATGAGACCAGCCTTGGTGTAACGGCTTGAGCGCTTGCCGGCAAAGCGTGCTGTGTTGACGGCGACAACCTTCACATTGTAAAGCTTCTCTACCTCATTCTTAATCTGGAGCTTGTCGGCATCGGGGCGAACGATGAAACCGTAGCGGTTTGAGTTCTTCTCCGTGATTCTGTTCTGTTTCTCTGTTACCAGAGGCTTAATGATAATGTTTGCCATTTCTTTCTTCCAAATTACTTGTTAAGCACGCCGTTGATCATCTCCAGGGAAGCCTCAGCTATCACGAGCACATCTGCGTTCAAAATCTTGTACGTATTGATGTTCTTTGCGCTCATGATCTCGGCCTTCTGCAGGTTGCGAGCGGACAAATATACATTTTTGTTCACTTCTGGCAAAACCACGAGAGTTTTCTTGCCCTCGACTTTAAGATTTTTAGTAATGTTTACGAAATCTTTAGTCTTTGGAGCTGCCATGTCGAAGTTGTCGACTACGATTATCTCGTTGTCCTTTGCCTTGTAAGAGAGGGCAGACTTACGAGCAAGAATCTTTACTTTCTTGTTGAGCTTGAAGCTGTAATCGCGTGGCTTAGGACCGAACACGCGACCACCACCCACGAGGACAGGTGAGTTGATGTCACCACGACGTGCGCCGCCGCCGCCCTTTTGGCGACCGAGCTTGCGTGTAGAACCGCGATGCTCGCTACGCTCCTTAGACTTTGCCGTTCCCTGACGCTGGTTTGCCAAATACTGCTTAACGTCGAGATAGATGACGTGATCGTTTGGCTCAATGCCGAAGACAGCGTCATTCAATGTAACCTTCTTGCCGGTCTCCTGACCGTTGATATTCAAAACGCTGAGTTCCATTACTTCTGAATTAAAACAGTTGAACCATTGTAACCTGCCGTAGAACCCTTCACGATGATGAGGTTCTGCTCAGGGATTACCTTTAACACTTTGAGGTTCTGGGTTGTCACCCTGTCGCCTCCCATTTGGCCGCCCATGCGCATGCCCTTGAACACCTTTGCAGGGTAAGAGCAGGCACCGATTGAACCTGGCTTGCGGAGACGGTCATCCTGACCGTGAGTAGCCTGTCCGACACCGCCGAAACCATGGCGCTTCACAACGCCCTGGAAGCCTTTACCCTTGGACGTGCCAACAACGTCGACAAATTCCACGCCGTTGAACATGTCAACCGTGAGAGTGTCGCCGAGGTTGTACTCCTCGTCAAACTTGAACTCGGCCAAGTGCTTCTTTGGTGTTGTACCAGCCTTCTTGAAGATTCCTGTCATAGGCTTGTTGGTGCGGCTTTCCTTAGCCTCGCCAAAGCCCAGCTGATAGGCTTTGTAACCGTCCTTCTCGACAGTCTTCACCTGGGTAACAACACAAGGACCAGCTTCGATAACAGTGCACGGCACGTTTTTGCCGTCGGCACTGAAAACGGATGTCATTCCGATTTTTCTTCCAATTAATCCTGGCATCTCAGTTTAAAAAATTAAATAATAATATAATGTTGTTTTGTGTTCTCTTTAAGTGATACCCGCTTTTTCAAGCTCACAACACACTTAAAAAGAACCGCTCACTTCTTCCAAACTGAAGGCCAAGTTGCTCTAATTCAGTGTATTGATGGCTACGAGCCAGCGCAATACTCACTTTTGCGGTGCAAAGGTACGGCTTTTTGCGCTATCCGCCAAGAGTTTACGCCAATATTTTCAAAACTTTTTGGTTTCGTGCGCTTTTGCGCTCATTTCCTCAGATAGCGCTTAATGATGGGGGTCATATAGTCGGCACACCGCTCAAAGCCGAGGTCGGTGAAATGTATGCCATCCACCGTGCCTTCGTTGTCGGTGCCTATCATGTCGGCGGAAGACACGAAAAACACGTTTTTGTCGCCGGCGGCGCGAAACTTCTTGTAAAACTTGGCGAGCGTGGCGTTTTTCTCGTCGATTGTCTTTTGGGTTTCCGAATCGAAACGCATTGGTGGGAACCTTGGGTTCTCCACAAGCAGTATCGGCGTGTCGGGACGCGCCTTGCGCAGTATGGCGTAGAAGCGTTCTATCTTCTCGTTTATCAGGTCACTCGTGCAGTTGGGCAACATGTCCATGACGTACAGTCCGGCGTCATGCTTCGCCATCACCTCCGCCACCTCTGGGTCGAGCTTGCCATTGCCGCTGAACCCGAGGTTCACCACCACACGGTTGAGCTTTCTCTCCACGATGTTGGTCGCCGCCATGCCTGGCCGTGAGGCGCATCCGCCTTGCGTGATGCTCGTGCCATACCACACCACCGGCTTTTTCTCCACCGGCAACGCCACCTTGGGCTTGCCTATCACGGCTTCCGCTTCGACACCTATCGCAAGGGAGTCGATGCCCTCATACAGAGGCAGATAGAGCATATACTCGCGCTCATTGCCATCGAGGTGGTCTATTATCTTCGATTGATTTGCCAGACGCTCACGCGGCTTCGCGCTGTTCACGAACACCCATTGGCCATTGCCTTGCAGACAATAGAGGTCAAGGCCGCGAATGCCGGTGGCGGTCATGTGGTTCATGTTGAACACCGAGTGGTTTTTCCACTTCACGTCAATCCGCTTCGAGTTGGTGCGGAAGCGCACCGCCATACCCGCCGAGTTTTGCCCGAGGTTCCACAGCGCGTCGCGTACCTTGCCTTTCAGCGAGTCGGGCAGCCGTGCATAGATGTTTGTCGACGCGAGTGTCGGGCGGCCTATGACCTTAAACCGCGAGGCATCATAATACTTGATTTGCGCCAGTGAACTTATGCTGGCAAGGAGAAGCAAGGTTAACAGCAAGGTGAGTTTTTTCATGGGATTACTTATTAGATTTACGGCGCAAAGATACACAAATTCACACGAAAGTTTGTATTTTTGCATCATTCAAATGGAAAAAATGGAGAATATTGAAATCAAGCATACTGTTTGGGACAAGCTGAAGGGGCACCCCACGATGGTGGAGGGCACGGTGTATTCGATGCTCATCATTTGCAGCATATCGCATTTTCTGAACGACATGATTCAGTCTATCATCCCCTCCATCTACCCGATTG
>DAINOS010000002.1:0-42900 GCA_036743855.1 Prevotella sp.
TGCCTCCAGTTTCTATCCTGAACGCTGAGCAGACTAAGTACTACTTCCTCTCTGGTTTCACAGCTAAGTTGGCTGGTACAGAGCGTGGTATCACAGAGCCTACTCCAACATTCTCAGCTTGCTTCGGTCAGGCATTCCTCGAGCTGCATCCTACAAAGTATGCTGAGGAGCTCGTTAAGCACATGCAGAAGAGCGGCGCTAAGGCTTACCTCGTCAACACTGGTTGGAACGGTACTGGCAAGCGTATCTCTATCCGCGATACACGTGGTATCATCGACCGCATCCTTGACCACGAGATCGACAAGGCTCCTACGAAGACGATTCCTTACTTCAACTTCGTTGTTCCTACAGAGCTCGAGGGTGTGAACAAGGACATCCTGGATCCTCGCGACACTTACAAGGACGCTTCTGAGTGGGACGCTAAGGCTAAGGATCTTGCCGCTCGCTTCATCAAGAACTTCAAGAAGTATGAGGGCAACGAGGCTGGTAAGGCTCTCGTAGCTGCTGGTCCAAAGCTCTAAGCTTAAACGACAATATGTGTTTCTGCCTTTACGGGCAGAACACATTAATATATTAAAGGCGTATTGAAGGTCATTGTTGGCTTTCGATACGCCTTTTTCGTTTGTTTCAATTGTGTAGCTTCTGCGTCTGTTTGTGTTGCATAAAATCATCATTTCTTATGATTTTGCACGTTTATGTTATTTATTTGCTCCAAACATATTGCATGGATAATCTAAAAACAATACCTTTGTAACTGGAAAGTTAATATTGGTATTTATGCGAATAGGATTAGCCTTCTTGTTGTATATATTGTTTTCTGTCTCTTCGCTCGCTAACTCAACTCGTTTCTCGGTTAGCGGCAAGGTTGTTGACGACATCACGCAGAAGCCTTTGTCATACGCTACCATAAGGATTCAGAATATGGACTTGTGGGCGATTTCCGATGACAATGGCAGGTTTGTCATAGCCAACGTGCCGACTGGGCAAGTAACCGTCGAGGTGAAGACCCTTGGTTATGTCACTCGCACGTTCACTTTCGCTCTCAACCGTGACACCGACCTTAAGAGCATCAGGATGAAAGAAGACAACCTTAGCGTGCCTGGCGTTGAGGTCACGGCTCGCAAGAAGACTGTCACGGGCGCGACTACCTACACTATGGACCGTGCTACGCTTGACCACTCTCAGGTGTTGAACCTGAGCGACATCTCTGCCTTGTTGCCAGGTGGTCAGACTGTCAATTCTTCCTTGATGAACGATTCACGCTTCGCTTTAAGGTCAGGAGGCGGTGAGCGAGGCAATGCCGCTTTTGGCACGGCAATTGTTGTAGATGGCATGCGTCTCGACAACAACGCAAACATGAGCGAGACATCCTCTCCATCTACTCGTGGTCTTGCCGCCTCAAACATTGAGAGCGTGGAGGTAATCGCGGGCATACCAGGCGTGGAATACGGCGATGTCTCAAATGGTGTGGTGAAAGTGAACACTCGCAAGGGACGTTCGCCATGGATTCTTGAGGCTTCTGTTAATCCTTACACTCGTCAAGTGTCGCTGAGCAAAGGCTTGTCGCTTTCCCATAATGCGGGTACGCTTAATTTCTCCTTAGAGCATGCCAATTCTTTCAGCAAGTTGGCTTCACCATACACGGCTTACAATCGTAATATCTTTTCAGCCACCTACGGCAAGGTTTTCAACTTCGCTGGATCGTCGCTCAACCTGACCGCAAGCCTAAGTGGTAATGTTGGAGGTTATAACTCAAAGGCAGACCCAGACGCGTTCAAGGATACTTATGATAAGCAGCGCGACAACCAACTGCGTGGAAACCTTAAACTTGATTGGCTGTTAAACAGCAATGGCGCGGGAGTGTTCAATGTCGATTTTCAGGCTGCTTTCTCCACAAGCGATCGCAGATATGAGAACTATGTCAACGCGTCGTCTTCGTCGTCACAGGCTTATCTTCACACGATGGCCAATGGCTATTCCATAGCGCAAGACTATGTGGATGGCTTGGGTGTCGGCTCAGTAATCCTTGGTCCTACTGGTTATTGGTACGTGCGTTCATATAATGACCAAAAGCCATTGACCACTCAATTCAAGTTGAAAGGTGAGTGGAGCAAGAAAATTGTGTCGGTTTTGAACAAGGTGACGCTTGGTGCCGAACTGAACTCGTCTCGCAACAATGGTCGCGGAACATATTATGAGGACATGCGTCTTGCCCCGACTTGGCGGCCATACGATTACAGCGAACTGCCCACGATGCGCAATCTCGCGGTTTTCCTCGAAGAACGTCTATCCGTCAAGCGTTTTCTTCTTGTAGCGGGCTTGCGCGACGACATAACCATGATTAGCGGTTCTGAATATGGCACGGTGTCAAGTCTTTCGCCGCGTGTCAATGCACTTTACGACATACTAAAGAAGCGCAATCTTACATTGTCTGTTCATGCTGGTTATGGCAAGAGCGTGAAGCTGCCTTCGTTCCAAGTGCTTTATCCAGCTGACAACTATACTGACAGGCTTGTCTTCACCCCAGGCTCAAGCTCAGACAACAAGTCTTACTATGCTTATTATACAAATGTGCAGAAGGCGGTGTACAACAAGAACTTGAAATGGCAGCACTCCAACCAGTTTGAGGTGGGCCTTGATGCCAATGTCAGTAAGGTCAAGCTCAGCGTTTCGGCGTTTTACAACAAAACGTATAATCCTTATCAGGCAATCAATGTCTATACGCCGTTTTCTTATAACCAGACCTCACAGTCGGCTCTTGAGAATTGTGGCATAGATTCCAAGGATCGTATTTACAATGTCAATCCACAGACTGGTGTTGTCACGGTCACGTCATCAGCCAATGTACAGGCAGTCACTCTTCCTTACGTCACTCACAATACGTTTACTTCAAATCAGAAGTACGTCAATGGTTCTCCTGTCACTCGTTATGGACTTGAATGGATTGCTGAGATGCCATTGGTGAGCAATGCCCATTTGGTGGGATTGTCGTTGCGTTTCGATGGCAACTATTACCATTACAAAGGCATGGACAACACGTTGATAGCAGGCAGTCCCTATGGCGTGGGCGACCAGGTGGCTGGTTCGTCTTCCCAGCCCATCATAGGATATTATATAGGAAGCAGCGCCACATCGACATCCTATTCTGGTACGCCTTCCGTCAGCAATGGTACGCTCAACAAGGGTTGTTCGCTCAACACGACCCTTACGGCTCGCATACCAAAACTGAGACTCATAATGACAATGAAAGTTGAGGCCACGTTCCTCAACTATAAGCGCAATCTTTCTGAAGGTCGAAATACGATTCTGCTTCAGACCGCCGGCGATAATTTTGGTAGCGCGTACCATGGTGAGAAAGACCGTTATGTGGCTGTCTATCCCGAGTATTACTCCACATGGGACAAGCCATCGGAGCTCATTCCTTTTGCCGAGGCTCTTCTCGATGCCAGCAAAAACAACCCTGAGCTTTATCGTCAGCTCAGCAATCTCATCGTAAGAAGCAACTCTGCTTATTTCTTTAATCCGCAGGACGTTTCATCTTACTGCTCAGCTAATTTCTCCGTGACAAAAGAGATAGGCAAGTGGGTGAGCGTTTCGTTCTATGCCAACAACTTTTTCAACAACATGGCTATGGTGCGAAACTCCCAAACAGGCCTTGAGACATCTCTGTTCAGTAGCGTGTATATTCCCAAATTCTACTATGGTGCGTCGCTAAGGGTCAAGCTCTAATGCAATTAGCGGTTAAGCCCTAACATATTAAAGGTTAAGTTCAAACTGGTGTAACAACGATATTTGATTACGAATGAAAAAGAAATCAACAAATCACGTTCTTGGCTTGCTTTTGTTGGCTGTAGCTTTTGTCTTCTCTGCTTGCAGCTATGACGAGCATCTTGACACTTATGACGTGGAAGTGTGCCTAAGCGAAGCCATAGAGTCGGCAAAGGTGGAGATGACAAACAACATAGGGAGCACGTTTGACGCTACCACCGATGCCGATGGTGTTGCGCATTTCCAGCTTCCAGCCGGAATATATAGTGTCAGTGCCTCGAAAGTCACTGATGACGATTATTTCAAGCGCGTGTGCAATGGCACCTTGTCCGATATTGCCATTGGCAAGTCTAATACCGACATCGCGTTGCCAGTGAAAGTCACGGTCATGCAGACTTCAAATCCTATCTTAATTAAGGAAGTCTATTGTGGCGGATGCCAGAAAAACGATGGCTCAGGCAAGTTCGTGATGGACAAGTGCATAATAATCTACAACAATTCCTCCGAGACCGTGTCGCTCGACAATATGTGCATTGGTGTAATAGAGCCTTACAATGCCGAGGCTTCAACCCATTCTTTCTTGTCTGGAGGTAAGCTCGATTATGCTGACAAAGACTGGATTCCTGCGATTAATGGCATTTGGTATTTCCAGGATGGAAGCACCATCGCGCCATATTCCGAATTGGTGGTCAATGTTCACGGTGCCATAGACAACACTAAGACTTATCGCAACTCCGTCAACTATGCCAACAAAGACTATTACTGTATGTACGACGTGGAATCGGCAAGCAGCGATGGCGTGAAGTACAGCAACACGATGTATTACCCGTCACCTGCCGATGTCATACCCACGAGCCATTACCTGAAAGCTGTGAAATATGGCAAGGGCAATGCCTGGGCTTTCAGCCAGACTTCTCCGGCCGTGATATTGTTTAAGACCAAGGACACCACGCCAAGGGAGTTTGGTGAACTTAACTCTAACATTATTTTCCCCAATGGCAGGGAGGGTAACATTGTTTATGCTTGCCTTAAAGTGCCGCGCGAGTGGGTTGTTGACGCGGTGGAGATTTTCAATTCCAACTCTTTGGCAAACTGTAAAAAGCGGCTTACCCCTGACCTTGACAATGGTTATGTTTCCATGATAGGTGGTTATGGCCACGCCGTGATACGCAAGGTCGAAAAGCAGGTCAATGGTCACAACGTGTATCAAGACACCAATAATTCAACAAACGATTTCTATGAAGCCGATAATTGTTCTCTTCGTTAACCTTATATGCTTGCCGATAATGGCGCAGCGCGACTATTCGCTTATAGAGCGGCGCAATGCTTGGCTCACGTCGGGCAACGCGGCGGCTCTCACCACTTTTGCCGATTCTTCCGTGGCTCGTGCCACGTTGCGATACAAATATGAGGGCGGCAAACTACGCTCCGTCAGCGAAGGCAAGGACGTTAACAACTTTGATGCCGACGTGCGTTCTTTCTATCGCCTGTCAAAGAGCGTGGTGGCTTATGGTCGCATGGCTTACGACAATTTCAATGGCACCAAGATGGCTGGCAGTATGTTCGTGCCGACGAGCGAGTTGATGCCTTTCGACCTTGTAGGTTATTCTGAAGACATGGCAGGTGACAAGCACGCCGAAACCTTCAACGCCAATGGCGCTGTGGGTTGGAACGTTTATCGTGTCTTGTCCTTGGGCGCGAGGGTAGACTATACTGCCGGGACTTACGCCAAGCATCGTGACCTTAGGCATAGCAACACCTTGATGGATCTGGGTACGAAGGTTAACGCCATGCTCTCTTTTAACGACAATAGTGGTTTGGGCGGTGGATTCGTTTACAGACGGCGCACGGAGACGATGTTGTTTGATGTTTACGGCACGACTGACCGCATATATTCCACTCTCGTAGATTATGCCAACCGTCATGGCGAGGTAGAGACATTTGGCGTGGAAGGCTTTACGGATGGCTCCAACGAGCAGCCGCTTCTTTCCGAATATGTCGGGTTCAACGCGCAAGGCATGTGGAAAGGTGTCTTTGCCGACGTGACTTACACTCATCTCACAGGCTATTATGGCAAGCGGTCTCAATACACGGCGTCTCACGAGAGGCATCATGGCGATGTCACGTCGGTACATTTGCGGTATGATTTGCCTCATGTGACCTCCCATCTTGTTTTGTTCGACGCGAATCTGTCAACAGAACGGCTGACAGCTGAGCGTGAGAACTATCGTCGCATGACGAGTGCCACTGGCGGAGCAGCGACTTATTACGAGTATTATGAGCCTACGAAGATGTCCGACAAGACTCAGACCCAAGGTTCGGTTATGGTCAATGCTTATTGGAAGCCTTCTGGCGAGATTTTTCTTTGTCACATAAACGGAGGCTTGGCCTATTGGACGAGACACCAAACAGCCTATGTTTACCCTGATGTCTATACGGAGAAGCCTCATGTCTTTATGCCTTTTGTTGAGGCCAAACGAGGCATACTGGTACATAAGGCATCATTGCTTTCCTTGCAGGCAGGGTGCGCCGTGCTCACTGGTTCAATGGAACAAGTGGCCGCCCACGCCAAGGTTGCCTACGAGATGCCGATTCGTGGCACGCGAGTGCGCCCCGAAGTGTCCTTGCGCTATGATTTCCGCACCGCCACGGGTGGGGAAATGAAAGGATGGTCGAGAAACAATCTGACCATTTGCGCTGCCGCAACATTCTGATGGTTTTGTGACATCCAATTAATGTTGTTTTTCATCAATCATTATAATAACATTTAATCCATTATTTATGAAGAAGATTTTTACTCTTGTTTTTACATGCGTCACCGCCATGTCAGCCATGGCTCAGACAGGTGCCGCAACAGAGCCAACCGCTTGGGGACTGTCAGGCTCGGGTACCGAGGCCGACCCTTACCAAATCAAGACAGCTGATGACTTTACCAAAATGGCGCAGAGCTGCACCGCCAGTCATAAGGGCACTGGTGAGTATTTCAAGATGATGAACGACATCGACTTTGGCGGCAAAGCCACAAGTCCTGTCCAGTTTCCTGCCATAGGCAAGGATGGTAATGCGGCAATTGCCAATATTGCTTATGGATTTGATGGTACGTTTGATGGTGACAACCATACCATCAAGGGCATTTACCACACCAATAATGGCATGAATCCTGATGGAAAATATAATGGCCTTTTCGGCTGTATCGATAAGAACGGCGTGGTAAAGAACATTGTCATAAGTAAGGACAATCACATTGAAAGCTACAACTATGTAGGCACGATTGCCTCGTTGAATATGGGCAAGATAGAAAACTGCGTGAATAACGCTGATGTTACCGCCGCTAACTCTTTCGCTGGTGGCATCTGCGGCTACATGGTCAAGGGCTGTGGAACTATTGAGAATTGCAAAAATTACGGAAAAGTCATCTCCATGACATATGCCGCGGGCATCTGTGGTGGCTCTCAATCGGGCAAAACCATCACGACTTACGCATATCTTGTGAATGAGTGCGAGAACCATGGCAACATCTCAACTACAAATGGTGTTGGTTCTGCTGGTATTGCGGCATCTTATTCCGGCACGCTTAAGAACTGTACTAACTATGGCAATATTGATGACACGAATGGTACGGCAAAGTATAAACAACATACCGCTGGAATCGTAAGTTGTCTGTCATATCTCGTGGAGATTGACGGATGCGTCAACAATGGAACGGTGAATGGCGTGAAGAATGTTGGCGGCATTGTGGCTAACGTGATTAAAGTTGATGACAAGGCAATTTCTATAAAGAATTGTTTAAACAATGGCGTGATTACAGGTCAGGATTATGTTGCTGGCATCGCTGCAAATTCAGCACGCACTAAGGGCGTAGTTTCGATAGTGTCTTGCACTAACAATGGTGTGGTTTCTTCAACTGCCACGACTGCCAACATCGGTAACCTGCGTGGTACAGACAATATAGCCCTTGGCAATGGCAATGTCATAGCGGAAACCTTGACACACTATAATCTTGATGACCAAGAGTCCACAGGCATAAGCAATGTTATCGTTGCCAAGCAAACCGTCAAGAATGGCAAATACATCGAAAACGGTCGTGTTGTCATCGTCAAGGACAATAAGGAATACAGCGTTGGCGGATTCAGCTTTTAACCTTCAATAAAACATTATGATACATTCAAAACTTTTATCTCTGTTTGTCTGTCTGTGCTGTTTCATGACAGCGGGGGCGCAACAGTTACCGCTCGACAGCTGCATCCGCAAGGGCACGCTGCCAAATGGGCTTACCTATTACGTCAGGTACAACAACCAAACGCCAGGGCAAGCCGATTTCTATATCGCCCAGCGTGTGGGCTCCATCCTTGAGCAACCACAACAGCGTGGCTTGGCCCATTTCCTGGAGCACATGGCGTTTAACGGCACTACCCACTTCCCAGACGGCAATGGCGGGGAACGCTCGGTCAGGGGCTGGTGCGAGAAAAACGGAATCAAGTTTGGTGCCGACCTCAATGCCTACACGTCGATAGACCAGACAGTTTACAACATCTCCAACGCGCCGGTGAGCAAGGCTGGTGTTGCCGATACCTGCCTGTTGATTTTGCGCGATTGGGCCGGCAACCTATTGCTGAAAGACAACGAGATTGACCAAGAGCGCGGCGTGATACGCGAGGAGTGGCGCACGCGCCGCTCACGCTTCGCCAGCACTCGAATGATGGAAGAGGCAATGCCCGTGATATACGCTGGCTCAAAATATGCCGACTGCTTGCCAATAGGTCATATTGAGGTGGTGGACACATTCAAGCATGAGGCTTTGCGCGACTATTACCACTTGTGGTATCGCCCTGATTTGCAAGGAATAATCGTTGTGGGCGACGTAAACGTCGACGAGGTGGTAAACAAGATAAAGAACCTCTTTGGCGATGAGAAAGTGCCCGCGGGAGCCCCAAGGCGCGAGTATTTCACCGTGCCCGACAACAAGGACATGATCGTATACACCAAGGCCGACAGCGAACAGCCCACCTTGAACTTCGCTCTCTACATGAAGCGCGACACCGATCCGCGCGGCATGAGAGCCACTCGCGAGTCATACGTGGAAGGCTACAAGTCGCGCCTTGCCTTGTTCATCCTTCGCCAGCGTCTTGCCCGTCTCTCAAACGAGGCACAGCCCAAGGTCATGTCGTGCACTTGTCGCGACAATGGCTTCTATGTCACCAACGAGAAAGACGCCTTTGCGCTCAATGTTGGACTGTTGCCCGACAATCCAAAGGCAGGTGTCGATGCCGCCATTGAGGTCGTGGAGAAAGCTCGTCGCTTTGGGTTCACGCAGGCCGAGCTTGAGCATGCCAAGATTCAGCTCACCGTGAGTGTGGAGCACGAGCTCGACAACAAGGACAAGACACCTAACGCGAAGTATGCCAAGGCGATAGTGAACAACTTTTGCAACGACGAGCCTTGCATGAATATCGTTGACAAGGCCGCGTTGGAGGCCAGCCTTTCCGCCAGCGTCACGCTCGACGACGTGAACAAGGCCATGAGAGCCATTGCCAACGATGCCAATCAGGTTTGTATAGTCTTTGGCCCGACAATGTACGACGGCAAGCCATACGCCATGCCCAGTGGCGACCAGTTTAGGCAATGGGTTGAGGAGGCTCAGAAGAAGGAGTATGTCAACGACAACGACAACAGTGAGGTCAGCACCACCTTCATGACAAAGCTGCCAAAGAAAGGCAAGATAATCTCCAAGAAACAAGCCGCCAATGGCTATGTGGAATATCTGCTCTCCAATGGCATAAAGGTGAGCGCGCGTAAGTCTGACATAGAGCCAAACCGTTTGACCATCAATATGTTCCGTCTCGGCGGACGCTCGCTCTATCCCGACTCTGATGCCACCACGTTGCAATTCCTTGGCCCAGTCGTCAGGGAGAGTGGCGCGGCCGATTTCGACTTCCTCACCCTGGAGAAGAAACGCCGTGGCAAGGCCCTTCGCGTGGTGCCTTACATCGATTCAGAGGAAGAGGGCGTGAAAGGCGTCTGTGTGGCTTCCGATTTCAAGACATGGCTACAGGTGGCTTATCTCTATCTTACCCAGCCCCGCAAGGACAAGGCCATATTCCAGAATGTATTGACAAAACAGGAGTCGATGTTGCGCAACCGCAACGCCAACCCCAACGTGACCTATAACGACACCTTGCGCTACGCCGTATATGGCAAGAGCCTCAGAACCAGACCCATGACCTTGGACAGGCTCAAGGAAGTGAACCTCGACCGTATGTATGACATATACAAGGAGCGTTTCTCCGACTTGTCGGGCATGAACCTTATCGTGACCGGTGACATACGTGATGAAGATTTTGAGGACCTCATCTGCCAATATGTGGCAAGTCTTCCTGGCAAGAAAAACAGCAAGGAGACTCACATGCCAGGAAAGTATGACCTTGACGTGCAGCGTGGGCAGGTGACCAAGGTGTTCCACGCCGACATGAAGACACCTTCGGCGCTCACCGACGTGTTCTATACTGCCGACATCCCTTACACTGCCGACAACGACCTGAAACTGGACGTGCTATCACAAATCATGCGTAGCGTGTATACGGAGAAAGTGCGCGAGGAAAAAGGCGGCACTTATGGCGTGAGCGTTAAGGGCCAGTTCTGGAAGTACCCCACCGATGGCTGCTTGATGAACATCAACTTCCGTTGCGACCCAGCGAAGTTTCCTGAACTCCTGCCAATCATCGACGAGCAGTTGAAGCGCATGGCAACAGATGGCCCTACGGAAGAGCAGTTGAACACGGTGAAAGAGTATGAGCGCAAAAACTACGACCGCGCCGTCCTGACCAATGGATGGTGGGAGTATGTTCGCTATCATGAGTTGCGCGATGGCATAGATTTTGAGAAAGACTATCTCAAGAAGGTTGACAGTCTCACGCCCAACGACATTCGCGACTTCTGCAAGCAGCTCATTGCCGCGAAGAATCGCATTCAAGTGACCATGAAATAATAATGACAGTTTAATCAATCAACATAATAACAATATTTTGACAATGAAGAAATTATTGTTCTCATTGATGTTTGCCACCTTCACCATTGGAGCCATGGCAAACAACGTTATGACAAAGTTGGATGATGGCACATACGTCGTGCGCACTACCACCATCTGCAACGCCCGTGGTTTTCGCAAGGCAACGCCTGTGGAGGTATACATCAAGAAAGGCGTTGTCGTGAAGGTCGTGGCATTGAAAAACGAGGAGACCGTGCCTTATTTCAATCGTGTAAGGCAGTCGCTTCTTCCGAAATACGCCAACATGAAAGTGTCCAAGGCCAAGAAACTCGCCTCCAAGTCTAAGGTGGATGGATGCACTGGCGCTACGTTTAGCACGAGCGCGGTGCAAAAAAACATCAAGGCTGCGTTGGACTATTATGAGAGCCACAAATAGGCTTTTTCCATTGCGGCGTGATGGCATCGCGATTCAAGCGTGATGGCATCGCGATTCAAGCGTAAAGGCGTCGCGATTCAAGCGTAAAGGCACCGGCTTTCAAACGTAAAGCCGATGCCTTTTTTAAGTGCTTGATAATGAGCCACTTTATAAATAGAAATCTTTTGTCAGGAAGTCGTACCAGTCAGACCGTTTGCCATATTTATCGCTGAGTACCACGTCCTTTTTGTCAAAAACTTTGGGCCGAGACTTGGAAAAGGCAATCAAGCATCGTTTGGCGGGTTTGCGCTCCACGGTCTTGATTTTGTATTGTCGCGTCAGAAACATGCCTCGCGTGAAAGCCTCCTGGGAGAACGCCTCCACGCAGTCGGCAGGAATGATGGCAGAAATCTCGCCATCTTTGGTAAGGTATCGCGCGGCAAACGAGAGAATGTCGGGGAAAGACAACGTGACGGTGTGTCTCGCCATGCTTCGCGATGAATCAGGCGCAAGGAGGCTGTTGCTGAAAAATGGAGGGTTGGTCACGATGCTGTCGTATGAATAGTCTGGTTGGAAGTCTTGCAAAGCCTTGCCGATCACCTCTATGCGGTTGGCGAAAGGCGAGCTCGCGACATTTTCCATTGCCTGACCTGCGGCATCGCTGTCGATTTCCACGGCATCCACTTTGGCTTCTGCAAACCTCTGTGCCATCATCAGGGCTATGAGCCCGGTGCCTGTGCCAATGTCGAGAATCCTGTTTCCGCCTCGCGCCCACGCGCCAAGGAGCACGCCGTCGGTGCCCACTTTCATTCCACAGCGGTCCTGGGCAATGGTGAAATTTTGAAATTGAAATGTCTTTCCCATACTTTTCCAACGACATTTGCGCTAATTTATTATATTCTTCGTAACTTTGCATATTAGATTTTATTGATTATTTTTTTATATTGACTCATTAGGTATAGACACGATATGCCAAAAGAAAATACGACAATACAGATGTTTGCTGACTTTGAGGGCGACATTTCCACCATCTTCAAGGAGGGCAAGGAATGCGACTGTCCAATCCTGACCACGCGCAACATGGTCGTGATGCCAGGAATATTGGTGCCCATCCTCCTCGGAAGGCAGCCAAGCATCAACCTCGCTCACTATTTAAGCAAGGACACGAAAAACCGCGTTTGCGCCATCTTTTGTCAGAAAGACCCTGAAAATGAGCAGCCTTACGACAAGAAAGACGTTTATGATGTCGGTGTCATGGCAAAGCTCGTGCGTATCATAGAGATGCCGGCGTCGAATGCCGTCACAGCCATTTTCCAGGCCACGTGCAGGTGCACGCTTACGAAAATCACGTCGAGGCGCAGTTATCTCAAGGGACATGTGGTGCCGCTGCCAGAGATAGTGCCCGATGCCAATGACACGGAGTTCAATTCCATCGCTGACAACGTGCGCTCAGTGACGCAAGACCTCATACGCCTCAATGATGACATACCCGACGACAGCATAATGTCGTTTATGAATATCACCAACAATACCATGTTGGTGAATTTCGCGTGCACGAACCTGCCTTTCCCCGTGGAGGACAAGGCAAGGCTCATCAAGCTCGACGACATAAGGGAGCGTGGTCTCGAATTGCTCAAGGTGGAGAACCGCGAGATACAGTTCGCCAAGTTGAAGGGCGACATCAGAAACAAGACCCGCGTGGATCTCGACGAGCAGCAAAAAGAGTATTTCCTCCACCAGCAGATGAAGAACATCAAGGAGGAACTTGGCGACAACACCGAGACAGCCGCCAAGGCATCGCTTGAGAAAAAGGCCAAGGATAAGGACTGGCCCGAGGCGATAGCCAAGCTCTTCAAGAAAGAGCTTGAGCGGCTCGATACGTTCAACCAGCAAAGCCCGGAATATAGCGTTCAGCTCAACTATCTCGACATGATGGTGTCTTTGCCGTGGAACTATTGCACCAAAGACGACCTTCAGTTGAAGCGGGCGCGTACCATTCTCGACCACAACCACTATGGCATGGAGAAGGTGAAGGAGCGCATATTGGAATATCTTGCCGTGTTGCAGCTTCGTGGCGACTTGAAGTCGCCCATCCTGTGTCTTTATGGTCCCCCAGGAGTGGGCAAGACCTCGCTTGGCAAGAGCATCGCCGAGGCCATGAAACGCAAATACGTGAGGGTGTCGCTTGGCGGATTGCACGATGAGAGCGAGATTCGCGGACATCGTCGCACCTACGTGGGCGCCATGCCGGGCAGGATAATAAAGAGCATACAAAAGGCAGGTTCGTCCAACCCAGTGTTCATCTTGGACGAGATAGACAAAGTGTCGGCAAACAACTACAACGGTGACCCGTCGTCAGCATTGCTGGAGGTGCTCGACCCTGAGCAGAACAGCGCGTTCCACGACAACTATCTCGACGTGGACTATGACCTGTCTAAGGTGTTTTTCATAGCCACTGCCAACGACATAAGCACCATCCCCAGGCCGCTCCTCGACCGTATGGAGCTCATTGAGGTGCCAGGATATGTCACCGAGGAGAAAATAGAGATTGCCAAGCGCCACCTCGTGCCAAGGGAGGTCAAGAACAACGGTCTTGACAAGACTGAGGCGAAGATAAAATTCTCCAAGCAGGCCTTGGAAAATATCATTGAGAACTATACTCGCGAGAGCGGTGTCAGGCAACTGGAAAAGCAGATAGACAAGGCGTTGCGAAAAGTGGCATTGCACATTGCCATGAACGAGCCCATACCCGAAAAGCCAATCTCGGCGTCAGACGTGGAGGATTTGCTTGGCAAGCCGCCATTCATGCGCGACATATATCAAGGCAACGATTACGCCGGCGTTGTGACAGGCCTGGCTTGGACTTCGGTGGGCGGCGAGATACTCTTCATCGAGACCTCGCTCTCAAAAGGCAAGGCCGGAAAACTGACGCTCACTGGCAACCTCGGTGACGTGATGAAGGAGAGTGCCATCATTGCCTTGCAATACGTGAAGGCCAATTGCGACAAGTTGGGCGTGGACTATCGCGTGTTTGAGAATTGGAACATCCACATCCACGTGCCTGAGGGAGCCACGCCTAAGGATGGACCGTCGGCAGGCATAACTATTGCCACGTCGTTGGCTTCGGCGCTTACCCAGCGCAAGGTCAGGCTCAACACCGCCATGACGGGTGAAATCACCCTCCGTGGCAAGGTGCTGCCCGTGGGAGGCATAAGGGAGAAGATTCTCGCCGCGAAGCGTGCCGGCATTACCGACATCGTGATTTGCAAGGACAACAAGAAAGACATAGAGGAAATTCCGCAAGAGTTTCTCAAGGGCGTGAGCTTCCACTATGTGGAAAACGTCCAGGACGTGTGGAATTTCGCGCTTACCGACGAGAAGGTGAAGAACCCAATAGATTTCACCATTCCCAAAGAAGACAAAGACGAAAAGAAAAACAACTAAATTATGGATTTTCAGCTCCAATATACCGACAACGCCTCGGAAGCCCGCGCTGGCGTGATAACCACAGACCATGGCAAGATAGAGACGCCGATATTCATGCCAGTGGGTACGGCGGGTGCCGTCAAGGGCGTGCATTTCAGCGAGTTGCGGTCTCAGGTTAAAGCGCAGATTATCCTTGGAAACACATATCACCTCTACCTGCGTCCAGGTCTTGAGGTGTTGAGGAAGGCTGGCGGCCTTCATGGTTTCAACGGTTGGGAACGTCCTATCCTCACCGATAGCGGCGGCTTCCAGGTGTTCTCGCTGTCGGGCATACGCAAGCTCACCGAGGAAGGTTGCGAGTTTCGTTCACACATTGACGGCTCAAAACACATCTTCACTCCCGAGAATGTCATGGACACGGAGCGCGTGATAGGCGCCGACATCATGATGGCACTCGACGAGTGTCCTCCGGGGATGAGCGATTACGCTTATGCCAAGAAGAGTCTCGGCATGACACAACGCTGGCTGGATCGCTGCATCAAGCGCTTCAACGAGACGGAGCCGCTCTACGGCTATCACCAGTCTCTTTTCCCCATCGTGCAAGGCTGCACCTTCAAGGACTTGAGGCAAGAGGCAGCCAAGTATGTGGCCGACAAGGGTGCCGACGGCAATGCCATTGGCGGACTGGCGGTAGGCGAGCCCACCGAGGTGATGTATGAGATGATAGAGGTGGTCAACGAGATTCTGCCCAAGGACAAGCCACGCTATCTCATGGGCGTGGGCACTCCGCAAAACATTCTTGAGGGCATCGAGCGTGGAGTGGACATGTTCGACTGCGTGATGCCGACGCGCAATGGCCGCAACGCCATGCTCTTCACCTATGAGGGCACGATGAACATGCGCAACAAGAAGTGGGAGATGGATTTCTCGCCTGTTGATCCAGACGGCTGCGAGATAGACCGCGTGACGACAAAAGCCTACTTGCACCATCTTTTCAAGGCCCAGGAGTTGCTTGCCATGCAGATAGCGAGCATACACAACCTCGCCTTCTACCTGAGGCTTGTCACCGACGCGAGAAAGCACATACTCGCCGGCGACTTCGTTCAATGGAAAAACAGTGTAGTGGGACAACTGGGACAGAGGCGATAAGAAGAAAGGCTAAGTATGAAGAGTTTCAGTAAGATAAGGAAGCATCGCCGTCTATACAAGGTCGGAAGATGGTTGGGCAGGCATCCTAAATGGTTGCATCGCTTATTCAGGTGGATAGCCAACCATACGCGTCTGCTTCAAAGGGCATTCAAATGGATGGGCAAGAAGTTGCGCTTCCTGCGGGTGCTCAAATATCTCAACCCCTTCCGTTACATCAAGAAGATAGACTGGTATATCATCAAGAAGTTCATTGGGACCTATTTCTTCTCGATAGCCTTGATTATCTCCATCTCCATCGTCTTTGATGTCAACGAGAATTTGGCGAAGTTCACGGAGTATCATGCCCCGCTGAGCGCCATAGTCTTCGACTATTACGCCAACTTCATCCCTTACTTCGCCAACCTCTTCAGTGCCTTGTTCGTCTTCATCGCCGTTATTTTCTTCACGACCAAGTTGGCAGGCAACTCTGAGGTCATCGCCATGCTGTCGGCGGGAATCTCGTTTAAACGCTTGCTGAGACCTTACATGATGTCGTGCGTGTTTCTTTCGGCGTTGTCGTATTATCTTTCGGCTTACGTCATACCTCACGGAACCGTGATAAGGCAAAACTTCGAGTCGATGTACAAGAACAAGAAGAAGAACACGTCGGCGGAGAACGTGCAGTTACAGGTGGCGCCAGGTGTCATAGCCTACATCCAGCACTACGACAACAACATGAAGCATGGTTATGGCTTTTGTCTCGACAGGTTCCAGGAGAAAAAGCTCATTTCCCACTTGACCGCTACTGATGTGCAGTATGACACCATCTCGGACAGCAAATACCATTGGACGCTTTCCAACTGGAAGATTCGTCAGTTGAAAGGTTTGAGAGAGCACATCACCAGTGGCGCGCGCAAGGATTCAGTGATACAGATGGAGCCTACCGACCTTGTCTACTCCAAGGGTCAACAGGAAACCTTCACGTCTCCCGAGCTGAAAGACTACATTTCCAAACAGATCGACCGCGGTTCTGGGAATGTGGTCCAGTATCAGGTGGAGTATTACAAGCGAATAGCCTCATCGTTCGCGTCCTTCATCCTGACCATCATAGGAGCTTCGCTCTCGGCGAGAAAGCGAAAGGGAGGCATGGGCGTGTATCTCGGCATAGGCTTGGCGTTGTCGTTTGGATATATCATGTTCCAGACCATTTCCGCCACATTCGCCATCAACGCCAACTTCCCGCCAATGTTGGCTGCTTGGCTGCCCAACATCGTGTTCGCGATAATAGCGTTTATCTGTTATCGCAAGGCTCCTAATTAATCCACCCCCATCAAAGTCCACCCCATGCTGCTTTGGCGGTCGTCATTAAAAGAAAGAAAACAATGAAATTTGAAGATTTAAATCTTACCGACAACGTTCTCGACGCTCTCTATGACATGCGTTTCGACGAGTGTACTCCAGTGCAGGAAAAATGTATACCCCCAATATTGGAAGGTCACGACGTGCTTGGAGTGGCTCAAACCGGAACAGGAAAGACAGCAGCCTACTTGTTGCCTATCCTCTCCATGCTCGATGGTGGCAACTATCCAAAGGACGCAGTCAACTGCATCGTGATGTCACCAACGCGTGAGCTTGCCCAGCAGATAGACCAGGCAATGCAAGGCTTCTCTTATTACCTGCCCGACGTGTCGAGCGTGGCTGTTTATGGAGGCAACGATGGCAATCGTTACGATCAGGAGATGAAGAGCATGCGCCTTGGAGCTGACGTCATAATAGCCACGCCAGGACGATTGATTTCGCACATCTCCATGGGAAACATCGACTTGTCGAAAGTCAGTTTCTTCGTGCTCGACGAGGCAGACCGCATGCTCGACATGGGCTTCTCCGAGGACATCATAAAGATAGCCTCGAAGCTGCCGGAGAACTGCCAGACCATAATGTTCTCCGCCACGATGCCGAAAGACATTGAGAAGCTGGCCCAGAGCTTGCTGAAAAATCCTGTTGAGGTGAAGCTCGCCGTGAGCAAGCCCGCTGAAAAGATCAAGCAGAGCGCCTATATCTGCTATGAGACACAAAAGTTGCAAATCATACAAGACATCTTCAAGGCAGGTGACTTGAAGCGCGTGATAATCTTCTCTGGCAGCAAGATGAAGGTGAAGCAGATTAACCAGGCCCTCATCAAGATGAAAATCAACAGCGGCGAGATGCACTCCGACCTCGACCAAGCTGAGAGGGACGATATCATGTTCAAGTTTAAGAGCGGACAGATTGACGTGCTCGTGGCAACCGACATCGTGGCCCGCGGAATAGACATTGACGACATAGCCATGGTCATCAACTTTGACGTCCCTCACGATGCCGAAGACTATGTTCATCGCATTGGCCGTACGGCGCGAGCCGACAGGGATGGTGTCGGCATCACGTTTGTCAATGAGGATGACATGTACGCCTTCCACCAGATTGAGAAATTCTTGGGACAGGAAATCAAGAAGAATCCATTGCCTGAAGGTTGTGGAGAAGGCCCCGAATATACCACTTCGCGTCGTCCTGGAAAGACATCAGCCAAGAGCCGCAGGAGAAAAGACCGTGACAACACCGCGCATAAGGACTCTAAGCAACGGTCAGGACGCAGAGACAGAGGAGACAACAGAAGTACTGATGACAGGCAAAGGCAAAAGCCTAAGCCAAAGCCAAAGCGTGACAACCAGCAAGAGCAGCAAGGCAAGCAACAAGGCCAGAAGCAAGACCAGCCACAGAAGCAAGGTCAAGCTCAGAGGCAAGCCCAGCCTCAGAAGCAAGGTCAACAGCAAAGCCAGCAGCAAGGTCAGCCTAAACAAGAAAGGAGACAGCGCGGCAAGGGCCAAAAGCAAGAACGCCAACACGCGCAGCAACAAGCTAAGCCTGAGGGCGAGGCTCCAAAGCAGCGCGGTCGTCATAAGTATGCCGACAAGCAGCGCGGTCAGCAGTCGAAAGCGTCACAGCAAACCCAACAAAAGGGTCAAGTCAAGCAAGGCGGTGACGGAAAGCAGAAGGCTAAGAAAGGCGTGGTGCAGCCTAATCTCAACGAGCGTGGGATAAAAGGATTCATCAAGCACCCGATTCGTTGGATTATGAACATTGGCAAGAAATAGCCAAAAGTCTTAATATCATTTTATCATGGAAAAGCAAAGGAAAAGCAGTTTGTCAGAGTGTACCACCATTGTCGTTGGTGGTGAGCTGACAGGTGACGGTTCACGCATATACGCTCGCAGCGAGGATTTCGACGCGATGCGCTGCAAGAACTGGCTTGTCTTTGACGAGACCGACAACGGACCCGAAGAGTTTGTTGCCAACGACAGTGCCTTTAAGTGCCCACTGCCGAAAAAGCGTTTAGGTTACACAGCATTACCTGATTATCAGTATCATCATGAGTGGGGCAGTGCCGGTTTCAACACTGCCGGAGTGGGAGAGAGCTCCACGGAAACGATCTTCAGCAGCCCGGAAGCATTGAGCCATGACCCGTATGTTACTGATGGATTGGCGGAGAATTGCACCTTCAACACGGTGCTGCCTTATATTCACACGGCTCGTGAGGGCGTGGAGCGCCTTGGAGCCATGATAGAAAAGTATGGTTCCGCCGAGGGCTTCGGCATAGGTTTCATTGACAACAAGGAAACTTGGTATCTTGAGAACGCTTGTGGCCATCACTGGCTCGCTTGCCGCATTCCAAACGACAAGTACTTTGTCACGGGCAACCAAAGCCGCTTCCGCGACTATGACCCAAACGACAAGGACAACTTCCTTGCAGACAAGGACTTGCTTTCTTTTGCTGAGAAAAATGGATTGTGGAACCCGAATGACGGTAAGTTCGATTTCCACAAAGCCTACTCAAAGGACGACATGGCAGACCACACATATAACTACACCCGTGTCTGGGGCTTGCAGAAGCTCTTCACGCCCTCCATGGTGCAAGACGTGAACGTGAACAATTTCCCTGTATATGCCACACCCGATAGCGGACACATCGGCATTGCGGAATTGCGCAAGGCGTTCCGTTTCCACTATGACGGCACGGATCATGACCCATATCTTCACAACAACGGTCACGAGCCTTGGCGTCCTGTCTCCATCTTCAGGACTACGCAGACGCACCTGCTGCAAGTTCGTCCTTGGCTTCCAGACGCAATAGGTCACATCACCTATGTAGCCAACGGCATGGCAGACCTTGGTGTGTTCCTGCCTATCTATCAGGGCATCAAGAGCTTCCCGAAGGCATATCAAATCGGTGATAACCACTGCTCTGACGATTCTGCTTATTGGAAGTTCCGCAAGGTGATGACGTTGGCGATGACCAACTACAACGCTTACGCTCCTTTGGTGAAAGAGACTTACGCTAAGCTGGAGGCTGAGAACGATCAGCGCCAAAAAGAGTTTGAAGCTAAGTATCTTGCCATGTATAAGGAATGCCCGATGGAGGCGCAGGACGCGCTTCAAGCTTTCAGTGACTCAATACTCAATCATGCGCTTGAGGTTGCTGATAAACTCACGCTTGAACTCTTCACTCGTCTTACCGCGGATACGATGAAGAACTATATGTTCCACGGAGCTTAACAATAACAAAAAAGACAAGGGCGACTCCGAAAGAAGTCGCCCTTGTCTTGTATTTACAGGTGTCACGCTTGTGCGCTTTTGTGGCACGAGCTGCAAATAGTCAGATTGACGCTGCCCTTACGCGGCTCAACGTCTCTGGTGTCATTTGCAGATAGCTCGCGATGTAAACCAGCGGAGCACGAAGCACGACTTGCGGTTTCATCTTGCAAAGGCGCAAGTAACGGTTTTGAGCCGTCTCAAACCTCAGCAAGTCGGCGTGTACTTGAGAGATGATGAGGCTCTCTTCCAATATCTTCCTGTACAGTATTTGGATGTTGACATTGTGCAATGCCACTTGCTCAAGCCTGTGCTTGGGGATGAGATAGATGGACGAAGGTTCCAAGGCCTCCACTTGCAGTCGGGTGGGTTCTTCCTTGAAGAGGCTCTCGATGCACATGAATATCTCACCGTCTGAGCCGATATGCTCCGTCAGCTCTTTATTGTTCTTGAAATAAAACTGCCTAACTAATCCTTTGTCTATGTAACAAATGTTCTCACAGACTTCACCTTCTTTTAAAATCATCTCACCCTTTGAATACCTCTTTGGCACAAGGATGCTTTCAAGCGTGTCAAGCTCTTCGTGAGTCATCGTGCTGTATTTTCTCGCAAGCTCACGAGCTATGTCACGGGTTGTGTTCTGAAGCTCTTTCATTATTGTACTTACTTAGGCTATATAAATTGTATTCTCTCAATCTTAGTCAAGCTTGAGCACGGCAAGGAAAGCCTTTTGAGGAACCTGCACATTGCCTATTTGCTTCATGCGCTTCTTGCCTTTCTTTTGTTTCTCAAGAAGTTTTCTCTTACGGCTTACGTCACCGCCATAACATTTTGCAAGAACGTCTTTCCTGACTTGCTTCACGGTCTCGCGAGCCACGATCTTCGCACCTATGGCTGCTTGTATGGCAATGTCGTACTGCTGACGCGGAATCAGCTCTTTCAGCTTGACGCACATATTGCGACCCATCGTGACGGCATTGTCTTGATGCGTAAGGGTTGACAACGCGTCAACGGGTTCACCATTAAGCAGAATGTCAAGCTTGACGAGCTTGGATGGGCGGTAGCTGTCGATGTGGTAATCGAATGAGGCGTACCCTTTGGATATTGACTTCAGCTTGTCGTAGAAGTCGATGACTATCTCTCCCAGCGGAAGCAAGAAGTGAAGCTCTACCCGGTTGCCTGAAATATATTGCTGGTCGAGCAGTTCGCCGCGCTTGTCAAGGCATAACTTGATGATAGGCCCGATGTAATCGCTCGACGTGATGATGCTTGCCCTGATATAAGGCTCCTCGATATGGTCAATCTCGGTGGGGTCGGGAAGGCCGCTTGGATTGTGAACCTCTAATTCTTCACCTTGCTTGGTGAAGACCTTATACGACACGTTGGGAACGGTGGTTATAACCTCCATGTTGAACTCACGGTCAAGACGTTCCTGAACAATCTCCATGTGGAGAAGGCCAAGAAAACCACACCTGAATCCAAAACCTAAGGCTTGTGAAGACTCGGGCATGAAAGTAAGGCTTGCGTCGTTGAGTTGTAACTTCTCAAGGGAGCTGCGAAGGTTCTCATATTCTGTCGGGTCGATGGGGTAAACACCGGCAAACACCATCGGTCGAACCTCTTGGAAGCCCTCAATGGCTTTTTCGCAAGCATTATCAACATGGGTTATAGTGTCTCCCACTTTCACCTCTGTGGCTGTCTTGATGCCTGATATTATGTAGCCCACTTCGCCAGTCGACAATTCTTTGCGAGGTTCCATGTCCATCTTCAAGACTCCAACCTCGTCAGCGGTGTATTCCATGTCGGTTTGCACGAACTTTACCTTGTCGCCTTGGCGAACCACGCCATTGATAACCTTGCCAAGGACTATTATGCCTCGGAAAGAGTTGAATATGGAATCGAAGATAAGCATTTGCAATGGTTTCTTCGGGTCGCCCTTTGGCGCGGGGATGCGTTCCACCACGGCTTTCAGAATATCAGGAACACCTTCGCCGGTCTTGCCACTTGCCCTTATTATGCTTTCGTGGTCGCAACCAATGAGGTCCACAATCTCGTCCTCGACCTCATCGGGCATGGCATTGGGCATGTCTATCTTGTTTATGACTGGTATTATTTCCAGGTCATGGTCTATGGCCATATAAAGGTTTGATATGGTTTGTGCCTGTACGCCTTGTGTAGCATCAACAACGAGCAACGCACCCTCGCAGGCGGCAATGCTCCGTGAAACCTCATAACTGAAGTCCACGTGTCCCGGAGTGTCAATTAGGTTGAGAATATATTTCTGTCCATTAAGCTCATATTCCATCTGGATGGCGTGGCTCTTGATGGTAATGCCACGTTCACGCTCAAGATCCATGTCGTCAAGCATCTGATTCTCAGTAATCTTGATGGTCTTTGTGTATTCGAGCATTCTGTCAGCCAAAGTTGACTTCCCGTGATCTATATGAGCTATAATGCAAAAATTGCGGATGTTTTCCATTCGAAAATAATAATCTTTGTCGCAAAGTTACGAAAAAGATGGGACAATGGTTATCTAAAATTACATATTTTTCTTAACTTTGCGCTAAAAAGAACACAATACATAGAAGAATATAGACAATGAATTACAAATTGTTGCTTCTCTCGTTTGTGGCGCTACTGTTTTCAAGTTGCCACCGTACCACGCTCGAAGACCTTGCCGCAAAGACAGCGGAGGAATATACCGAGCGTTACTGTCCTACTCCGATAGAAAACAGCCAGCGAACAGACAGTGTGACATTTTCTCGTGAAACTCACACATTCGGTTATTACTATTCCTTGTCGGGCAAATTGGACGATGCCGCCATCATAGAAAAGAATAAAAAGCAAATAATAGCGACCATCCTGAGTAGCTTGAAAGACAATACAAGCATGAAGGAATACAAGCAAGCAGGATATAGTTTTCATTATGTCATGAAGTCGAGTAAGACGGGCGACATCTTGATTGACAAGGTGTTCACGAAAAAAGATTATAAATAGTCTGCATCATGCCAAAAGACAAGACCATGTATGTCTGCAGCAACTGCGGATACGAATCGGCCAAATGGCTTGGGCGTTGTCCTTCTTGTGGAGAGTGGGATAGTTTCAAGGAGATAAAAGTTGACGCCAACTATGGTGCCATGAACGCGAAAAACACCGCTGCCTCATTCCGCAAGGGCTTGGGTAAATCCATTGTCGGTCACGATGAAAACAAGCTGTTGCGACTGAAAGACATTCCATTGCAAGACGCACTGCGAATAGACACCAAAGACCCTGAGCTCAACCGTGTGTTGGGTGGTGGCCTTGTTCCGGGAAGCATAGTGTTGCTTGGCGGTGAGCCAGGCATAGGCAAGTCGACCCTTACACTGCAAACCCTTCTTGGGATGCACGACATGCCTATCTTGTATGTCAGCGGAGAGGAGAGCGCCCACCAGATAAAGATGAGAGCTGAACGTTTGAAGAAAAACGTGTCGGCAGACAATATTGGCATGGACGGAAACGCAGGCAATGAGGATGAGATAAACAACGTGTTTATCCTTTGCGAGACATCATTGGAGAAGATATATTCCGGCATTCAGCAATTGCATCCAAGTGTTGTGGTGATAGATTCAATCCAGACCATATCAACTGAACAGGTGGATTCTTCGCCAGGAAGTATTTCGCAGGTAAGGGAGTGTGCCGCGTCGTTGCTTAGGTTTGCCAAGAGCAGTGGAGTTCCGGTTATACTCATTGGCCACATAAACAAGGAAGGCACTTTGGCTGGCCCGAAAATACTGGAGCACATAGTTGATACCGTGATACAGTTTGAGGGTGACCAACATTATGTATACAGGATATTAAGGAGTATCAAAAACCGATTTGGCAGTACATCAGAACTCGGAATCTACGAAATGCGACAGGATGGTCTGCGCGCCGTGTCAAATCCATCCGAGCTTCTGTTGACCGAAGACCATGAAGGGTTGTCGGGTGTTGCCATCAGCTCTACCATAGAAGGTCTCAGACCTTTTCTCGTGGAGACGCAAGCCCTTGTGTCAACTGCCGCATACGGCACGCCACAACGTTCCGCAACGGGATTTGATCAGCGCAGATTAAACATGCTTCTTGCCGTATTGGAAAAACGTGTAGGCTTCAAACTTATGCAAAAAGACGTATTCCTCAACATTGCGGGCGGAATGAGAGTGACAGACATGGCCATGGACCTAAGCGTGATAGCTGCCGTGTTGTCAAGCAATGTTGACACGCCTATCGAGAATGGCTGGTGTATGTGTGGAGAAGTTGGTCTTAGCGGAGAGGTGAGACCCGTGAGCCGTGTGGAACAGCGAATAGCGGAAGCCGAGAAACTTGGATTCAACCACATAATATTGCCAGCTTATAACATGAAAGGCATTGACCCAAGGAAATATGCGATACAACTTCATCCTGTCAGGAAAGTTGAAGAGGCTCTAAGGGATTTGTTTAATTAAGTAAAATAATGGTTTAATATGAAAGACAGTATAATTATTGTAAGCGGTGGAATGGATTCTATCACAATGCTTTACGAATACAAGGATCGCATAGCCATGGGTGTCTCGTTCGACTATGGCAGCAATCACAACCAGCGTGAGATTCCTTTTGCGGAGTTGCACTGCAAGCGTCTTGGGATTCCACATATAACAATTGACCTCGGTTTTATGCCAAAATATTTCAAGTCAAGCCTTTTGGAAGGCGCTGATGCCATTCCTGAGGGGAACTATGACGATGATAACATGAAGTCTACCGTTGTGCCATTTCGCAATGGCATCATGCTTTCAATTGCCGTCGGTCTTGCTGAGTCTAATCATCTCAAGTATGTGATGATGGCAAACCATGGTGGCGATCACACAATTTATCCAGATTGTCGACCTGAATTTGTAAAAAACATGTCTGCGGCGGCAAAGGCTGGCACTTATGCTGACGTTGAGATATGGGCACCTTATACAAACATTACGAAGGCAGACATCGCGAGACATGGCAAGGCACTTGGCATAGACTACAGTGAGACGTGGAGCTGCTATAAGGGCGGTGAGAAGCATTGCGGAAAATGCGGCACTTGCATGGAGCGAAAGGAGGCTCTGCGTGAGGCAGGCGTCAATGATACTACGGAGTATGAGGAAGATTAAGGTCATGGGATGTCGTAAACGTGGCGAAGTATTGTTTTCCGTCTTAGGGCTCTTGTTGCTTTCTGTTTCCATATGTTCGTGCACTAAGAGCTATAGGGAAACAAAACAAGAAGAGAAGGTATCGCGCGAGGAATTGCTTCGTGAAGACAGTCTTGCGTTGAAGGTCGCCACAGTACCTACACTCGACTGCTTGCCGCTTTTCATCGGAGTGGAGGATAGCCTGTTCAAGAAAAACGGCATAGACGTACACTTAAAGCAAAGAAATGCCCAAATAGATTGCGATACCTTGATTAAAGGAAAATACGTTGAAGGAATGGTTAGCGACCTTGTACGAACCGAACGGTTGAGAAAAAGCGGTATCATGTTGCGGTATGTTACGGC
Source organism: Prevotella sp. (assembly GCA_036743855.1). Taxonomy (GTDB): domain Bacteria; phylum Bacteroidota; class Bacteroidia; order Bacteroidales; family Bacteroidaceae; genus Prevotella. The sequence goes on from DAINOS010000002.1 coordinate 25,865, forward strand.
AACTGATGCGTATTGGCAACTTTACACCAATCGCATTTCTCGTATAAAGGAACTAAACCAATTGTCAGACAAGATGATAGCCATGACAAGATTCTCCGTTACAGACTATCTTGCCGATTACGCTATTGACAGTGCCAAACCAAAGAATGACGTTTTCAAGGTTCAGATAAACGATCCTCGCACTCGTATTAAGATGATTATAAACAACGAGATGGACGCTGCATTGTTTACTGAGCCTCAGGCGACAACGGCGCGTTTGTATAACAACCCCATGCTTATGGACAGTCGTGACAAGAATTTGCGTTTCGGCGTAATAGCTTTCAGGGAGGCAGCATTAAAGGATAAAAGAAGGCAGAAGCAACTTGACTCGTTCATAAAGGTGTATAACATGGCCGTGGATTCCATCAATCGTTTCGGATTGCAACACTATTCCAAGGTCATCAGCAAATATACCAACGCTGACAATAAAACCATCAAGGCTTTGCCTAAGTTGCGGTTCAGCCATGTGAAACAGCCGAGAATGCGTGACATTAACATTGCAAAAAGATATTGACAAAGATATGACAAAACTTGACCAAAACAACTGGAAAGACTATGCAAGGAGTATAGACTCATTAAAGAAACAGTTGTTAAACAAGCTTCCTCTTGGTTTTATATTGCATAAGCTTAAGTCAACCATGGCACACTACTCGCGTCCATCTGACGATGAACTTGAGAGCATTGATGATAGCTATCGGTTGATGAGCGACTATATGCTTCGAGGTTATCAAGACAATGAACGTGCAGACTTATATCGCAAGCTCTCGCAGCGTCTTTATAGGAAACTGTCTGACGTGAAGCTGCAGGCGCGCAAACAGTTCGATCCTGTAGTAAGTTCATTGGTTCCTCGTGACGAATGCCATTTGGACGTGGATAGTCTGCGAAACAATCTTGAGCTATTCGTGTCTGATCTTGCTATGCTGACCCTCGAACCAAAAGAAAACGTTTCGGATAAGCGCAAGGCTCTTTATGAGCGTAGACATAATATAATGTCTAATGTTTTCAATCAGATATTGTGTTCGAGTCAATGGAGCAATGAGCATGCACTTGACATCGCCAACCTGATTCTTTCTCCTTTAATTGACATGACAGATGCGCTATCTTTGTGCGCCGCGGTTATGATGTCTTCTCTTTTATCTCCAGACCCCGCAAAGGTGTTGCTGCTTTTGAAAGTCTACCAGGAAGCTACCGATGCTAAGTTGAAACAAAGAGCTCTCATTGGATGGGTCTTCGCGCTTGACAATGGAGATTTTAGCTTGTTCCCTGAAATCAATGAAAACGTGAGACTCTTGATGAAAGATAAGAGCTTACGTGATGAGTTGGTGGAGCTGCAAATGCAGGTCGTGTTTTGTATGTCTGCTGAGCAAGACACTCAAACGATAGAAAGAGACGTGATGCCAAACATAATAAAGAACCAAAATCTTGAGGTTACGAGGTTTGGCATACGTGAGAAAGAAGATAACCCCATGGATGACATTCTTCATGGAGACAGCAGTGACAAGAAGATTGAGGAGATGGAGCAAAGCATGCGCAAAATGGCAGAGATGCAAAAGCGTGGTGCCGACATCTATTTCGGTGGGTTCTCCAAGATGAAAAGATTCGGATTTTTCTTCACATTGTCCAATTGGTTCACTCCTTTCTATATTCAGCATCCAGGACTTGGACATTTAGCACACGAGATACGTGACACTAAGTTCATGACTAACTTGTTGTCAACCATGCCCTTCTGCGATTCTGACAAATACAGTTTCGCCTTGGCGATGTCGTCAGTATTTCCTCAACTCCCAGACAATATAAAGGAGATGGTTGGCAATAGCGCTGGTATGGTGGTGCCAGGTATGGAAGGTGTCATGAATACCCCAGCGTTTTATCGTAGGCAATATCTTCAAGACTTATACAGGTTCTTCCGCATCAATGATAGCAGGAAGGCTTTTAGCAATCCTTTTGATTGCGATAATAATAGCTTGTTTCTTAATAATCATGCATTCCATGCAACCATGCATGATGGAGCTATTAGCATCGTTGGATTTCTCTTGAAGCGAAAGATGTATGCTTTAGCCAAGGCTGTGCTTGACAACTACTTCGATGAGAATCAATTGGATGACAACCTTTTAGCTGCCAGAATAGCTTTGAAGAATAGTGATTTTATTTCGGCTGAGACATTGTTTTCCAAGGCATACGAGATTGAGGGACATGGTGAAAATGCATTAAAAGGTTACGCCTTGGCAAGTTTCCAATGTGCCCATTATGCCAAGGCTACAGAACTTTATCACCGCTTGACCGAAACCTTTCCCGACAAGCCCCAATATAAGATGAACGAGGCTATAGCGCTTATCAATGATAAAAGGAAGAAGAAGCTGTAAAAATACTCTATGAGCTTTACTATAATGACCAAACTAACATAGAAGTTAGGCGTGTATTGGCGTGGGGGCTCCTTTGCATTAAACAAGCAGAAAAGGCTTCTAAACTTTACGAAGACATTATAGCTTCAGGCAATGATATAGCTTCGGATCATCTCAATGCGGGTTATTGCTCATGGTTTGAAGGGCAAGGCGAGGTTGCGGCTAAGCATTTCGCAACCTTTGTGTCGATTAAGTCAGATGAGGCTAAGAAAACAAAGACGCATCTTCGTGAAAGTATCCTTTCGGATAAGTTCAAGGAAGATGCGTCTTTGCTTGATAGTTATGGCATTCAAGCCATTGATCGATTGATAATGGCTGGGATTGCTTAGCCGTTCATTGAGGCGAGGAATTCCACATTGTTGCGGGTATGAATCATGCGGTCATGAATAGTGTTCATGGCTTCCAATGGGTTCATATCCGCAATATATTTACGCAAGATCCACATTCTGTCAAGAGTAGTCTTGTCAAGAAGCAAGTCGTCGCGTCTCGTGCTTGATGCCACAAGATTGACAGATGGGAAAATACGCTTGTTTGACAAGCTGCGGTCGAGCTGCAACTCCATGTTGCCCGTTCCCTTGAATTCCTCAAAGATTACTTCATCCATCTTTGAGCCTGTGTCTATGAGTGCCGTGGCTATGATAGTGAGTGAGCCACCACCTTCAATGTTTCTTGCCGCGCCAAAGAAGCGTTTAGGCTTTTGCAATGCGTTGGCATCGACACCACCGGTTAGCACCTTACCCGAAGCTGGCGATACGGTGTTGTACGCTCTTGCCAAACGTGTTATGGAGTCGAGGAAAATCACGACATCATGTCCACATTCCACCATTCGCTTAGCCTTTTCAAGCACTATTCCGGCTATCTTGACGTGGCGTTCTGCTGGTTCGTCAAATGTTGAAGCGATGACCTCGGCGTTGACTGTGCGAGCCATGTCGGTGACCTCTTCAGGACGCTCATCTATAAGGAGCATCATCAGATAAGCCTCGGGGTGATTGGCGGCTATCGCATTGGCAATGTTTTTCATCAATATGGTCTTACCTGTCTTAGGCTGAGCCACGATAAGTGCGCGCTGTCCTTTACCGATTGGAGCGAACAGGTCAACTATTCTGGTTGAAAGGTTAGTCGTGGCAGGATCACCTGTAAGGTCAAATTTGCTGTCTGGAAAAAGCGGTGTTAGATTTTCGAATGGGACACGATCCCTGACTTCTTCCGGGCGACGACCGTTGATGGAAACGATGCTCGTCATTGGGAAATATTTCTCTCCATCGTGTGGAGGACGCACGCGAGCCTCAATCACGTCTCCAGTTTTCAAGCCATAACGCCTGATTTGGTTGTTGGGTACATATACGTCATCTGGTGATGAAAGATAATTGTAGTCACTTGAACGCAAGAATCCATAACCATCAGCCATTACCTCCAGTACACCGTTAGCTGAAATGATGTCGCTGAAATCAAAAGGCTCAGGAGTGTCGATATTATTCTCTTTCTGAATAGTTTCAGCGTTTACGGACGGTTGCTGAATAAAAGATGTTCCAGTAGTGGGTTGGTCAAACATATCATAGTTTGGCGTAATGCCCTGGTCTTCCACGGGGATGTCTACTACTGTAATAAAGTCTGTGCCATCTCCAGGATCACCATCCCACACGGTTTCCGTATTATTGTCTTCTGTCGCCGTGGAGGACTCGTCCTGTTTTTCTCTTCCTTCATCTACATTCTCGTTTTGTGCCGCAATTTTTGCTTGAAAATCTGCAATGGCGTTTGTGGAACCTTCGTTGTCCACTTTCTTTGTAGGCACCACGGCAGGCAAAATGTCCTTATGCACAGGAACCGGCATATTGGCGACTGTATCTTGAGCATTGGCTTGCTCTGTATTTTCAGAGCCAGAAGCAATCGCTTTCTTCACTTCTGCTATTTTAGACATTAATTCCCGCTCAACTTTTGTCTTTGGTCCACGGTGTTTTGGCTGGCTATTCAGCGTGTCCTCAAGCTCTTTGAGAAGTTGTCGCGGATCAGATGTCTCACTAAACAATGTCATTGTTTTTTCGTTCTTGTCTTGTGAAGAAGCATTGTCAGCTTGTTGCTGGCTGTCCTTTGCCGTTTTTTTGCTTCCAATCACTGCTTGTCTGTCAAGGATTGCGTAAGCTAACTCCTCATCTGTTTTATAATTTTCTGGGGTTAGCTCAAGTTCTCTGGCAATATTGGCAAGTTCTTCCTTACCCATGACAGATAATTCTTCTTTCTTGTACATATATAATGTATGAAAATATTGATTTTAGAATAAGAGTAGCACTTCCAAGAACTGGAAATGCATAAATAAATTTCTTATAAGTGCAAAGTTACGAATAAAATGTTTAATTCATACTTTTTTATTCGTGTTTTTTCCTGTTTTTTTTTGACTTTTGCGTTTCAGGTTAGGCTGACAATGAAAAAGGCAAGTTGCTCATTCTTTATGAGCAACTTGCCTTTTTCATTGTATAAGAATCAAGTTTCCTTTTATCTGTGTTTAGGCTACCTTCTCAAGTTTCTTCATTACTGAGAATATGAAGATGAAGCTGGCGAGGCACAAGGCGACAAGTACGCCCCATACGGCCGTGAGAGGCACGTTGTTCCAAAGGTAAGCAGGAATCTGTACAAGGAAGTTGCCAATGGCTGTGGCACCGAACCAGCAACCCATCATGACACCCTGGTATTTTTGAGGTGCTACTTTACTTACGAAGCTAATGCCCATGGGTGAGAGAAGCAACTCGGCAAAAGTCAACACGAGATATGTGCATACGAGCCATAAAGGACTGACGCGCTGAGGATCGTCGGCAGCATAAGAGGCGTGATAGCTCAAGCCAACGGAGGCGGCTATCATTATGACATATCCTATACCTGCTACCAACATGCCAAGGCCAATCTTGCGTGGGGCAGACGGCTCTTTCTTCTTTGACGCGAGCCAGCCAAAGAGAGCCATGCTGACAGGGGTGAGCATTACCACGAAGCATGGGTTGAATTGCTGATAGAGTGGAACGTCAACGTTTACCGTCTGACCTGCTGACTCAAAGAACTTGAATCCAAGAAATGCCGCGCACGCGAGAATGACGATACCCGCGATGATTTGCCCTTTAGCAGTCTTGCTTTGGAAAATCGCGAAAAGTGCATAGACCAATACGATGACACCGAGCAGATTGGTCACGTCAAACAGCATGCCTGTGATGCCCGTTGCTGTTGTCTGCGTAAAGTCTCGCGCGAAATATGTAAGCGTCAAGCCATTTTGGTGGAACGCCATCCAGAAGAAAATGACCACCGCGAACACGAGGAACAATGCCACGAGACGACTGTGGGTGTCTGCCTTTTCCTCAGGTGTCTCCACGTGAGCCTCTGCCGTCTTATCGTCATTGGTCTTCTTTGTCTTTTTTGCGGTGTTGTCCACTTGCGCGAATGTCCATCTGAATCCATAATAGATGGCGATTGATACGACAAGCGACAAGCAGGCAACGCCAAAGGCATAATGATATGCCGAAGCCTCCGACGCGTGCAGGGCTGTCATTGCCCAAGCATGGAGTTTTGTTGCGGCTGTTGGCGCGAAAAGCGCGCCAATGTTGATTGCCATGTAGAAAATGGAGAATCCAGCGTCGCGTTGATTAGCGTATTCAGGGGCATCGTATAGTTTGCCCACCATCACTTGCAAGTTTCCCTTAAACAACGATGTGCCCATACTTATAAGTATCAAGGCAAGCGACATGATGGCAATCGCGGCAGCTCCTGCGCCAGCAGGGACGGCAAGCAGCAGATAACCGATGAACATCACTATAATGCCGAAAGTCACGCATCGGCCGAAACCAATCTTGTCGGCCACGGCACCGCCAACGATAGGCAGAAAATAAACGAGCATCAAGAATGTGGCATAGACGGTTCCTGCCAATCCTTCTCCCCATCCGAAATTGGATTGCAGGAAAAGAACGAATATGGCAAGCATTGTGTAATAGCCGAAACGCTCGCCCGTATTGGCAAGGGCAAGCGCGTAAAGTCCTTTTGGTTGGTTTTCAAACATATAAAATCAGTTTATGGTTTATTAAAATGCTATATAGTGTTTTCTGGTTATCTCGTTATGTCGACAAGCCACCCGAGTTTGATGGAAATCGTGCCATAATTGCTTGAGCCAAAATAGTCGCGTTTGGAGTCGCCATATATGTTTCCGAGCCCATAGTAATAACGTGCCTCAAGTGTGAATCTTCCTAATTTCTTTGTGGCCCATTCCACTCCGAGACCAGCCGCGATGCCATAGTCGAACTTGTTTTCTACGCTCATCGTGTCTTGTGCCACTACCTTATTGGAACGATTGTCCATGTTGCGATTTGCCCAATCGAAGTTTTTCTTTGTGCTTTCGCCTATGCAAATGCCCAACTGCGGACCGGCATTAACGAAGAAATTGAACCCCTTTGTCTCCCTTCCCCAGGCAAGGTGTGCGAAAAAAGGAATTTGCACGTAATTGATGGTGCGCTCATATTCTTCGGCTTGCTTCGTGACAGAGTTTATCACGGGTTGGTTGTTCATGTCGCGTATGTCTTCCTTCCAACCCAGCTGGCTGAAATTCACTTCCGCTTGTATTGAAGCTATGGTCGCGAAATATTTCTCTACGGTGTATCGAGCCGTAAAACCAACGTTCATGCCTCCTTTCATGCCTTGCAACACTTTCGGGGTGAAGCGGATGCTTGTCATGTTATATCCGGCGTTTCCTCCAATGGAAAGCGTGTTGCGATGTTCGCCTATTTGCGCGTGCGCGAACAAGGGAAAGCATATTGCGGCTAATAAAATTTTCAATGCTAATTTCATGACTGTCAATATGAAATGGACTCAACATTGCCGTTTGGCATGAAGTGTATGAGCTGGAAAAAGTCGTTTTGCATGCCTGCCGAACCAACTTGTTTGAACTGCAATGGATTCTGCACGGCTTTCCATGTGTTTTGATTCTTAATGCCCTTGAAGGCTTTGCCATACTTGGCGAATCCGCGAAGGAAGAATTGGGCGTAATCGTAGCCTGTCAACGCGAATCTTGGCAAAGCGTTTTGCATGTCTTCCTTAAACCATTGACGATAAGCACGCGCGAAGGATTGTGTTCGCGGGCTGGCTGCGTTATAATAGAATGTGGAAGGTATGTAAGTGTCAAACTCATGAAACTTAGCCTTGTCTATGCCAAGATACATCATCCATTCAGTGTAGCCGTAAAGCTTGATTTTCAGGTTAGGCCTTTCAGCTTTCAGTATGGCGAGTTTATTGAGTGCTAATGTCAACTCTGGTGAGCGGCCTGTATTGAGAATCACTATGTTCTGCTGCGATTGACTGAACTGCTTGGCGAAAACGTCGTCTGAGCTTCCCAAGTTTGTTATGCCATAGCCAATGTTGTGGCTTTCGAGACGTGTGCGCAGTCCAAAGGTGAAGTTACCCTTGGATGAAGACTTGTCGTTGCAGTCGATGAAGACAGGATGGCAATTGGGGAAAAGTTTCAAGAATGTTTCTATGCTGTTATTTGTCTGCCTGTCGTTGGTCTGGTAAACCTGGAATATTTGCTTGTACATTGACACGTCATCGCCCGTAATAGAGAACGGGATGACCATTTGTATGTCTCGTGCCTTGCAAAATTCCGCCAGGGCGTGAACTTGCTTGCTGTAAAGCGGGCCGAAGATAATGTCACATTTTGCCGCGCCTGGTTGCTTTATGAAATTGGTGATGTCAGCGTCTATGTTCACGTTCCAGGCGTGAATGTCTATGTTCATCCCTTCCGCGCGCAACGAGTCGCATGCCATGAGCATTCCACGATAAAATTCAGTCATGCGTCTGCCGTCGCCATCAACATTGTGCAGCGGAAGCATCACGCCGACCCTTACGGTCTTGCCCGAAAATGGTGCTTTTGCCGTTTGTATTTGGGTGCGTACTGGCGCGCCGGAGGTTTGGCTCGTTGTCGTGTTGGCATAAGGTATAAGCACATAGCTGCCTTTCTTAAGCTCAAACCCGTCTACTTTCATCTCAGGGTTAGCCTCAATAAGGGCATCCACGGAGATGTTGTATTTCTTGGCTATGCCATAAAGGGTATCTTTTTTCTTTACTTGATACTTTTCCCGCCAATTTTGTGTCTGTGCGAAGCATTGAAAACAAAACAAGGACGTAAGCACGACAAGTGCAAATCGCAAGGATATTTTCATTTCTAAAGGATCTGTTTTATTTTTATTGTGCAAACTTACACAAAAAATATGACATACAAGCGGCAACCTTTAAAAAAGTTATGTATCTTTGCAATTCTAATTTCGAGATGTCGCTAAATGAACAAACATATAGCTTTTCTTTTTCTGGTCGTGATGTTTGCCGTGGGTCACGCGTGCGGGCAAACAGCTGTCCCGACAATCAATCCGCTGATGAGCTACACAGACAGCGAGGGAAACACGCAATCTGAAAGCACAAGCATAAGTGAGTCGGCCCCATTGACGGTTTCTTTTACGAGTGGAGCCGAAAACACGGAAGGGTGGACCGCCCATTATGAATGGCGTTTCTATCGCCAAGGTCAGCGCGACAATCCTTACGTGGTCAGGTATGATGAAAACACGGAATTCACGTTCGCCGAGTCGGGAAGCCACCTCATTGAGTTGTGGGCGACGTTTGTCAATGACAAAGACACGATAAATTATACCAATGACTATTGGAGCTCGGAGGCGACACCGCTGTCAGTTTCCATCTATGAGAGCAAGTTGGAGTTTCCCAATGCTTTTTCCCCCAATGGTGATGGAATAAACGATGTTTTCAAGGCAAAGGACGGCTATAAGAGCATCACGGAGTTTCATGCCACCATATTCAACCGATGGGGTCAAAAAATATATTCCTGGGATGACCCTTCTGGTGGTTGGGATGGAAAGTTCAATGGCAAAGATGTCAGCCAAGGTGTTTACTTCCTCTTGGTTAAGGCGCGTGGGGCTGACGGAAGAAAATTCAATATAAAGAAAGACATTAACTTGCTTCGCGGTTACACCGAGACACAAACGACAGAATGACAGAGATGACACAAGATTGGATTACCGTTGAGGGCGCTCGCGTCCACAATCTTAAAAATATAGACGTAAAGATACCGCGCAACTCGTTGACAGTGATAACCGGACTTTCCGGGTCGGGCAAGTCATCGCTTGCCTTCGACACGATTTACGCCGAAGGTCAACGGAGGTATATCGACACTTTCTCGGCTTATGCCCGCAATTTCCTTGGCAACATGGAGCGGCCAGACGTGGACAAGATAAGTGGCTTGAGCCCTGTAATCAGCATAGAGCAAAAGACTACCAACAACAATCCACGTTCCACCGTGGGAACGACAACTGAGATCTACGACTATCTGCGATTGCTCTTTGCCCGTGCAGGTACGGCTTACAGCTATGTCACGGGAGAGAAAATGGTCAAGTATACGGAGGAGAAAGTCGTGAGCCTGATTCTTGACGAGTATGCCGGAAAAAGAGTCTTTATCCTGTCCCCACTCGTCAGGCAGCGCAAGGGTCATTACCGAGAGCTTTTCGAGTCGATGCGCCGCAAGGGTTATCTCTATATCCGTGTCGATGGCGAGATAAAGGAGATAACGCGTGGAATGAAGGTAGACCGCTACAAGAACCACAACATTGAGGTCGTGATAGACAAACTGAAAGTTGAGTCGAAAGACGATGAGCGCTTGCGCCACTCCATAGCCACGGCTATGAAGCAAGGTGATGGCACCATAATGATTCTCGACAAGGACACTGACACCACACGCAATTTCTCCAAACGGCTCATGGATCCAAGTTCGGGGCTTTCTTACAGTGACCCAGCTCCAAACATGTTCTCCTTCAACTCGCCAGAAGGCGCGTGCCCTCGATGCCATGGATTGGGAATCGTAGATGAGATAGACTTGAAGAAAGTCATACCCAACCAAGACCTTAGCATTCACGACGGGGCGATAGTGCCGTTGGGCAAGTACAAGAACCAGATGATTTTCTGGCAAATAGATGCCATCCTCCAGCAATATGGTTGCAACCTCAAGACCCCTTACAAGGACATTCCAGACGAGGCTGTTGACGTCATCATGAACGGCTCGTTGGAGAGCGTGCGCATCGACAAGAGTATAGTCCACACGTCGAGTGATTATTTCGTAACGTTCGATGGCGTTATCAAGTATCTCACAGACGTGATGAATGATGACGATTCCGCCGCGAGCCAAAAGTGGGCGGCGCAGTTTCTCGCCACGAGCCAATGCCCTGAGTGCCATGGCAACAGGTTGAAGAAAGAGTCGTTGGCCTTCAAGGTGGGCGACAAGAACATTTCGGAGGTAGCCAACCTCGACATCTCAGAGCTGAACGAATGGCTCTCTACGGTCGAGGACAAGTTGGAGCCGCAGAACAAGAAAATAGCCCACGAGATTTTGAAAGAGCTCAAGACGAGGGTAAACTTCCTATTGGAGGTAGGCCTCGATTACCTTTCGCTCAACAGGCAGTCGGCGTCGCTGTCGGGTGGTGAGAGTCAACGCATAAGACTTGCCACGCAAATAGGCTCGCAACTCGTCAATGTGCTTTATATCCTCGATGAGCCGAGCATAGGCCTTCACCAACGCGACAATGAGAAGCTCATTCGCTCTCTCAAGGAATTGCGTGACCTTGGAAACACAGTTGTGGTGGTGGAGCACGACGAGGACATGATGAGGGCTGCCGACTGGATAGTGGACATCGGCCCCAAGGCTGGACGCAAAGGTGGCGAGGTGGTGTTTCAAGGCACGCCGGCTGACATGCTGAAGACTCACACCATAACGGCGCAATATCTCAATGGCGAAAGGCAAATTGCCGTGCCTGCCGTGCGTCGCCCGGGAAATGGCAAGAGCATCAAGATAATGGGCGCGTGCGGCAACAATCTCAAGCATGTGGACGTGGAGTTTCCCCTTGGCAAGCTCATCGTGGTCACTGGTGTGTCAGGCTCTGGCAAGTCTACTCTCGTTAATGAGACCCTCGCGCCAATATTGTCGCAGCACTTATACAGGTCGCTAAAGAAGCCTATGCCATATGATAAGGTTGAGGGATTGGACAACATCGACAAGGTGGTGAACGTTGACCAAAGCCCAATAGGCAGAACTCCACGCTCTAATCCAGCGACCTATACGGGCGTGTTCACAGACATACGCAGCCTGTTTGTCAACTTGCCCGAGGCTAAGATAAGAGGTTACAAGCCTGGGCGTTTCTCTTTTAATGTCAAGGGTGGCCGTTGCGAGGCTTGTGGCGGAAATGGTTACAAGGTGATAGAAATGAACTTCTTGCCAAACGTGACGGTACCTTGCGAGGTATGCCATGGCAAGCGCTACAATCGTGAGACCTTGGAAGTGCGGTATAAGGGCAAGTCGATTGCCGACGTGCTCGACATGACAATAAACCAAGCCGTGGAGTTTTTCGAGAATGTGCCAAACATATTGCAAAAGATCAAGAGTTTGCAAGAGGTCGGTCTCGGCTATATAAAGCTCGGGCAGAGCAGTACCACTCTTTCGGGTGGTGAGAGCCAGCGCGTGAAACTTGCCACAGAACTGTCCAAGCGTGATACGGGCAAGACCCTCTATATTCTTGATGAGCCAACAACCGGTCTGCACTTTGAGGACATCCGCATTCTCATGGATGTCTTGGAGAAATTGGTGGATCGTGGCAACACAGTCGTCATCATCGAGCATAATCTTGATGTTATCAAACTTGCCGACTGGATTATCGATGTCGGTCCTGAGGGAGGACGTGGCGGTGGACAAATCATATCCACCGGTACGCCTGAGCAGGTGGCATTGAGCCAGAAGGGTTATACCCCACGCTTCCTTAAGCAAATGCTTGAAAAATAGCAAGTTAGGCTTTACGCTTGAATCGCGTCGGCTTTACGCTTGAATCGCGTCGGCTTTACGCTTGAATCGCGATGGCTTTACGGCGTAATGGCGATGGCCTTAAAAAATAATGGCGTTGTCTTTCCTCGTGAAAAGACAACGCCATTTATGTTTTTAGGCAATATGCGGGCTTAAAGCAAGCCGCACTTACCAATTACGATGAGCATGCTGAATCCTAAAACAAGCGTGATTACGCCAACCAAGATGCCCGTCTTTGCCATGTCCTTTTGCTTGATAAGTCCTGTGGAGAAGGCAATGGCGTTAGGAGGCGTGGAAATTGGAAGCGACATGGCTGCGGAGGCTGCCACGGCTATGCCGATAAGTATTGTCGAGTCACCGCCAATCACGTTGAGCTTGTCGCCCATTCCGCTGCATACCACGGAAAGAATAGGGATGAGCAAAGCCGCTGTCGCGGTGTTGCTTATGAAGTTGGACAGAAAATAGCACACTAAGCCGGAAATGATTAGTATGACTATTGGGCTCCAACTGCCGAATGGTATCGACTCGACTGCTGCTTTCGCGAGGCCAGTGCCGTTCATTGCCAAGCCAAGTGCGAAGCCGCCTGCCACCATCCAGATGACACCCCAATCTATTTCTTGCAAGTCTTTTGCCGAGATTACCCCTGAGAAGGCAAACACGGCTATCGGGAGCATGGCGACGGTATTGGCGTTGATACCAATCTGCTTGCCAAATATCCACAAGAGAATGGTCACAAGGAAGGTGCCGCCCACTACGACAGAGCGCCAATTGTGTTTCACGTCACCTTCAATGTGCAGTTCAATGGTCTTTTGAGAGAATGGGAAGAGTTTGCGGAGCAGGAACCATGCTATGATGAGAAGCACTATCACGAGAGGTACCATCACCGCCATCCATTGTCCGAAGCTGATGTCGAGGTTCATGCCAGTAGGGTCGTTGAGCACTTTATATGCAAAGGCGTTTGGAGGAGTGCCGATAGGCGTGCCCATGCCTCCTAGGTTGGCGCCAATAGGTATGGCCATTGTCAACGCTATTCGACCCTTTCCGTTGGCAGGGAGGGCTCTGAAGACAGGAGTCAAGAATGTGAGCATCATGGCTGCCGTGGCGGTGTTGGAGATGAACATTGAGAATATGCCGGTAATGAGCAGGAATCCCAACAGCACGTTTTCGCTCTTCTTGCCGAAAGGCTTTATCATCGCCTTTGCCATCCAAACGTCAAGGCCAGACTTCGTGGCGGCTATGGCGAGGATGAAACCTCCGAGGAAGAGTATGATTGTGGGGTCGGCAAAACAAGCCATGATACCAACGGAGTCGAGCAGTTGACCGTATTGTCCCTCAGTCCCTTGCATGAACTTGAAAGAGGAATTGCTCACAAAGAATAGAAGCACGAAAATAATGGTCACAGAGGTAGCCCAAGCTGGTATCGCCTCCGTAAGCCATAGCATTACGGCCATCACGAAGATGGCAATGACGCGTTGTTGCACTGTCGTGAGGCCATCGATTCCAAACCACGTGATAGGAAGGTTCCAGACTATAATGGTCAGGAGCATGGACACGAAGAAAAATATACATTTCTTCACGTTGAGTTTGCCCGACAAAGACATTGTAGGCGTTTCTGGTTCTTGCATAAGCTATAAGTTTTTAGTAATGGTCAAAAGTTAGGTTTAAGGTAGGAGATTGTCAGATGGAAAAGAGCTTATTTCTCCTTTGCTTCGGTCATGACACCCTCAATGTAGATGCGGGTCATCATGGGTTCGCCGTTTGAGCGAACGGTTATGGCTTTTTTGAAATGGCCTGGAAACTTGCCCTTGCCGTTGTAAGTGACGGTGACGGTACCCTTTTCTCCTGGCTTGATGGGAGCCTTTGTGTAATTGGCAATCGTACAACCGCAACTTGCGATGGCTTGGTTGATGATTAGGGGCTTGTCGCCGGTGTTGGTGAACGTGAACGTGCATTTTTGCACGGCGTTGTTCTCTGAGAATGTGCCAAAATCATTCACCAGCTTGTCGAATGAAATCTTGGCTTGAGCGAAAGTAGCAGTCAATCCCGCGAAAAACAGGAAAGCTGCAAAAAGCAGTTTCTTCATTTTCTTATAGTTGTTGTTTTTCTTTAATTGTGTAATCTATGATTGCATGCCATTATTGGCAAACAATGTTGCAAAAATAAGAAATCTTTTATATCATTGTTCTCCCTTAGATGATATTTAACATTATTTTTGCAGCTTATTTGCGTGTTTTTATCCATTTCAAATATTTTGTTGTAATTTTGCGGTCAAGAAAAGATTTACTACATTTATAATATGTATAGAACCAATACTTGCGGAGAGTTGCGACTCTCCGATGCTGGGCGTGAAGTAACGCTTGCGGGTTGGGTGCAGCGCACCCGAAAGATGGGCGGCATGACTTTCGTGGACTTGCGCGACCGTTATGGCATAACGCAATTAGTTTTCAACGAGGCATCCGATAAGGATGTTTGGGAGGCTGCCAATAAGTTAGGAAGAGAATATTGTGTTCAGGCTAAGGGTGTTGTCTCTGAGCGTCAAAACAAGAACGACAAGATGCCTACTGGCGACATTGAGATTATCGTCAGCAAGTTGACCGTTCTCAGTCCGTCGCTCACTCCTCCTTTCACCATTGAGGATAAGACGGACGGTGGCGATGACCTTCGCATGAAGTATCGTTACCTTGACTTGCGCCGCGATTGCGTGCGCAAGAACCTTGAGCTTAGGCATAGGATGACTATCCTCATTCGCAACTTCCTTGACGCTCGTCAGTTCATGGAAATAGAGACACCTATGCTCATAGGCTCTACCCCTGAGGGCGCTCGCGACTTCGTGGTGCCTTCACGCATGAACCCAGGACAGTTTTACGCGCTTCCTCAGAGTCCGCAGACCCTTAAGCAGCTGCTTATGGTGGCAGGTATGGACCGCTACTTCCAAATAGTGAAGTGCTTCCGCGACGAGGATCTTCGCGCAGACCGTCAGCCAGAGTTCACGCAGGTCGACTGTGAGATGAGCTTCGTTGACCAAGACGATGTCATTAACTTGTTTGAGAGCATGTGTCGTATGCTCTTCAAGGAAATTCGTGGCGTAGACCTTCCTGAGCCATTGCAGCAGATGACATGGGCTGAAGCCATGCGACGCTTTGGCTCCGACAAGCCTGACCTGCGATTCGGCATGGAGTTCGTTGAACTCATGGACGACCTTAAGGGCACTGGTTCATTCTCCGTGTTCAACGAGGCAACTTATATTGGTGGCATAGTGGTGCCAGGTTGCGCAGACTACAGCCGCAAACAGCTCAACGAGCTTACAGACTTCGTGAAGAAGCCTCAGGTTGGTGCCAAGGGCTTGGTTTACATCAAATACAATGCCGATGGAACAGTGAAGAGCTCTATCGACAAGTTCTACACGCCAGAGCAATTGCAGAAAGTAAAGGAGACGACTGGTGCCAAAGATGGTGACTTGGTTCTTATCCTTAGTGGTGACAATGCCAACAAGACACGCATTCAGTTGTGCTCACTTCGTCTGGAGATGGGCGACCGTCTCGGCCTTCGCGACAAGAACGTGTTTAAGTGCCTTTGGATTATCGACTTCCCGCTCTTTGAGTGGAGCGATGAGGAACAGCGCTTGATGGCCACTCACCACCCGTTCACCATGCCTAATCCTGATGACATTCCATTGCTCGACAGCCATCCTGAGAAGGTTCGCGCCAAGGCTTACGACTTTGTTTGCAATGGCGTAGAGGTAGGTGGCGGCTCATTGCGTATCCACGACACCAATCTTCAGGAAAAGATGTTTGAGGTGCTTGGATTCACCAAGGAGCGTGCCGAGGCTCAGTTTGGCTTCTTGATGAACGCGTTTAAGTATGGCGCGCCACCTCATGCAGGTCTTGCTTTCGGTCTCGATCGTTTCGTGAGCATCCTTGCTGGTCTCGATTCCATTCGCGACTGCATCGCATTCCCGAAAAACAACAGCGGACGCGATATGATGCTTGACGCTCCTTCAGCTCTTGACCAAAAGCAGCTCGATGAGCTTCATTTGGCAATAAATTTGAAAAAATAATATTACAGTCTTTATAATGAAGCCTGATTGTCACTTGTTGATAATCAGGCTTTTTTGCTTGATTCATATCAACTGTGACTAATCGTGCGATTGATATGTATCAATAATTTTGCGGATTCTGTGGTCTTGCTGAAATTTAGACAATTTTCTTTTATTTATTTTTTTGATTATAACATTTAATGCTTATATTTGCAAGCAAATTAATAATAATTAGAAATAAAATCTATAGTTTTGTTTAAAAACTTTATTTAATTATGGCAAGGAAAAAAGCAACAGAAGTGGCAGCGGCAACAAAGGCAGCTGTGAAGAAAACCGCAGAAAAGAAGGTGACAAAGAAAGAGGAAATTCTTGTCGACGCTGAAAACGCTGGTTTCCGCGCTGGTGACGTTTACAATGCACTTCACGACAATGAGGGTGCAAAGTCTGTAAAAGAGCTCGTTAAGCTCACCGGCAAGACAGAAGTTGAGGTTCTCTTGGGCATTGGTTGGCTTCTTAAGGAAGGCAAGCTTAAGGGTGAGGACGGCAAGGTGGTTCTCGCTTAATTGGAGTCATCAAGACCAAGTCAGATCTTTCTTACTACAAAAGATTAACAGTCCAAAGTTTTTGATTTGGACTGTTTTTTATTTTTTCCGCATATTCATTAAACGTATTGTCTTTTTTTCCGTCCAAC
>DAINOS010000002.1:42910-43084 GCA_036743855.1 Prevotella sp.
GAATTGAAATGCGTTGTATGGATGAGCAGTTTATCAAGAAGTGTTTTGGCAAACAGGAGCATTTCCGTGTGCCTAAGGGATATTTCTCGAATTTATCATCGCGAATCCTTAGTCATATAGTTGCAATCAAGCTTACTGCCGATGCGCGTTAACCAACTTCTCGCCAATGGATAA
>DAINOS010000003.1:0-14031 GCA_036743855.1 Prevotella sp.
TTCCATCGTCAGCGTATCTTTTTCGAGGCGCGAGATATGGAAGTCGATGTTGTTGGGAGCATCGACTGTCGCAGTTTCGTGCAAGGCACAGGAGGCAATCAAGCCTCCCATGTCTGCACCTGCTATCATAACATTAACTTGATGATTCATTACATAGAAAGATTAAAAACGATTTATTTCTTCATTGCCAGCACCTTTACCCTTATATCGGTTTCTTGATGTGTTGAAGTTGTATTGCAAGGTCAAGAGCAAGGCACGATTGTCACTAGTGCCGTTTTGCCAGAGCATAACATCCTTGTTGTAGAATGTAATATCACGATTACTCTTGTTGAAGATGTCGTTAGCTTCGAGTGATATGGAGAAGCGTTCCTTGCAGAAAGCTTTGTAAAGTTTGGCATTGAGGTACGAGGAAGAACCAAGCTTCATATTGTCCTTGTTGCCATGACTGTTCCACTCCATATCGATGTTCATCCAAATGTCACCGGGCAGATGGATGGCATTCTGGAACTGTATGATTTCCAAAGGATTGCTAAAGGATTTACTTCCACCCAAATACTCTCCAGTGAACCATTGTTTAATGATGCCCACGTTTACGTTTGGCTGCCAAATTCCGACTTGGAATTGTGCGCCAAGGAAAGCTTGTAGCTGTTGTATTTTCGGTGTATTTTCCATTGTGAGCAATTTCACCTCTCCATCTTCGCCATAAGGTTTTGTGGTGGTGATGGTGGCATCCTTTCTATGCTCATAGGTAACTTTGGCAAAGAATTGTTTCCATGCGCCCATCAACTCCACAGAGTGAATCTTCACAGGGGATAGGTAAGGATTACCACTTCCCAAAGTTAGGCGATTGACATAGTTGATGGTTCCGTCAAGGTCATCATACGATGGACGTTGCATTT
This sequence comes from Prevotella sp., assembly GCA_036743855.1. Lineage (GTDB taxonomy): Bacteria > Bacteroidota > Bacteroidia > Bacteroidales > Bacteroidaceae > Prevotella. Next base: position 900 of record DAINOS010000003.1, read on the forward strand.
TGCTCGTGTAACTCAAAGCCAATTGGGTTTTTCCAATCTCTGTAGAAATAGACAAAGAAGGGAACACATTGTTGTAAGTCTTGCTTTGGTCTTCCTTGAGTTGGCCATTTTCTGTGTACTTGAAGTTGACGTGCTCATAACGAAGTCCTGCCTCTACGGCAACCTTTCCGAACTGCTGACCAATGGAGAGGAAACCAGCCATGTTCTTCTCGTCGCTCTTGGTGTTGCTATTTCCGATAGAAGTCATATTGATGTTGAAATCATTCAACATCTGTGAGGCTGTGTATTCGTTACCCACTTCAAGTTGTCCTTTCCACAGAGGATAGCTCAATACCAGTTTTTCGGCAAACATTCGTGAGTGCCCGATACTCGTGGATGTAACCACATTGTCCTCATTGTTTATGTTCGTTTCCAACTGATTGGATGTCTCACGCTTCTTTCTCCACATATAGTCCATGTTGAAGTCAATGCCAAGTTTGCCCACTTCTCCATTATAATAGATATTGGCATGGTGCTTTGGTACAGTATGTTTTCTCTTGTGTCCAACAGATGAAACCACATCTTCCAAATTTCCGTTGGCAAACGAAGTGGAAGTATAATCAGATGTCGGCTTTTGTAAACCAACTCCATTTATGTAGTAAGCACCGATGGAATGGTGCTCGTTGAGCATCCAAGACAGTCCAAACTTACCGAAGAATTCGTTGTTTCTCATGTGGTTGAAACTTTCTATTTCTTGAAGCCAATTGGTGGAACCTATTGTTTCCATGTTCATGGATTCATAACTATAGAATTTTCCACCATAATAATTCAAGTTGGTGAATAGCTCCAAACCTCCTTTGCGATATTTCAACTCAGCTTGTTCCATACTCACAAAATAATGTCGGAAGCCATTTTGTGCTTGAAGTGTTCCTCCAAAGCCTTCTCCTTGCGATGGCTTGGTACGAATGCGGATGACAGACTTTACGGAAGCATCGTATTTTGCACCAGGATTGGTGATAACCTCTACGTTCTTGATGTCTTGTGAGTTGAGTTGCGCAAGTTCGTTTTTGTCTTGTACGACACGCCCATTGATATAGATAAGTGGCGTACCCTTGCCGAATACCTCGAAGTTGCCGTCTCTTCCTGTAACCATTGGCACTTGGCGCAGCACATCATTTGCTGTGCCAGCGTGAGAAAGTTGGGAGTTAGCGATGGTTGTTACCAAAGCATTGCCCTTGATGGCGGTAACAGGACGTGATGATTTCACCACCACTTCGCCAAGCATCTTACTGTCCTCTACCATCGTGATGACACCCACGTTCTCGCCAGTGCAATCCTTGCAGATGGTTTTATAGCCCACGGATGTCACCTTGATGATTCCGTCATTGCATGAAGACTCGATGGAGAAGCGTCCGTCCTCTCCACTCACTACTCCCTTGACGAAAGCCGAGTCTTGTCGGTTCAAAAGCACGACATTGGCAAAAGCCAGAGGCTCGCCCTTGGCATCCACCACCTTTCCAGTGATATTCTGTGCCATCATCGAGGTCATTGCCGAGAGGCACAGGGCTGTAATAATCATTTTCTTTTTCATAACTTTTTATATTCTGGATTTTTCTGAGTGCAAAAGTAAGGACATGACTTAAAAAGGCTTTGACACAAAAGTGTATTTTTGGAGTGATTGGTAGAAAAATTACACTTTTGTGTATATTAAGAGAAAAAACGATACACATATTGTTTGATTATCTGACTTTGGAAGAAATCTACATTTACTTGGTATAGTAACTCCAAAGGTTTTGAGTTACTCAAAACATACCTTGCTGTGTCTTTATGGACACAATGTTTGGAGAAAAATAAATCTAATATCATTGAAAACACTGCGGTGGTTCGCCCTGTGGCTGGAGGCACAAAGCCTCCAAGGAACGACTCGTTTTTCGCTATGTCCAAAGGATGAAACAAATAAATCCCGAAGAATGGGGGACATAGAATACCATTACTCGGGATGAACAAAAATATAGTCCTGTATGTCATATATGCTTACACGCTTCTTTGCATGGATACATCTTTATCACATTACAAGTGCATTTCCATATGACAATGAACAACCGAAGCGTCAAAGATACGACCATTTTCAACAAAAGGCATTCCCTTACGGAATAATTTATATCTCTCGATAATCAATAGAGGAATATCCATCAGCTTGATTTGGAACGGTACACCTGTTTTCTGACGCTTCGACACAATCCAAGGAGCACCGTTTATGATACAGATGTTGTCTTCCGTCAAGTTCTTGATGTCTATGAAAGAAATACCTGTCCAACAGCCAAAGATGAAAAGGTCTCTCGCAAGAAACATGTTAGGGTCTCCCAACTTTACTTCTGTCATGGCGGTTAGCTCATTTATTGACATATTGCTGCGCTTGTACTGATACTTGATGAACTCGGCAACATACTTTCTCACCGTAAGATATTTGTTGTAAGTTGTTTTTGCCCTGTCCTTACCCACACGCTTGGCAAAGGCGGTGTTCTCCTTGTCAAAGGCTCTGAGCAAGGTCTCGTACTCCGTGCCTATGCCTTGGTAGGCGTTTCTCACCATCTCAGCGGTAACGAACGCCTCACGGTCGGAAAGTCGCTGGTAATGTTTGGCGATTTGAGCCTTGATGTTGTCAAGCGCAAAGTTCACCTCCTTGGCTTCCTTGCTCTTGCCGATGGCTCTGTTGCCATTGGCATCCCAAATAGCCTTGGTCACGCTCTGCTTGCAACTGAACTGTGCGATAGTTCCGTTGATTGTCACTCGTCCCATGATAGGGGCCATTCCGTTTCTCTCCTTGCTTCCATTTACATAGAAGACTGTCTAGAAAGTGCATCTCATAATTCCTTACTTTTTTGTTCGGTGCAAAATTAAACTATGAGAGCTGCATGGCAAAATCGAAACCTACGCAGAATGGAGAAGATTGAACCGACACCGTTAAAAATGCTTATTAGGGCGTTTACATTGGGTAATTGATTTGAAAGCGTTTCTACTTCTCTAATCTACTTTATCCTCATTTCCTTGTCACTGCCAACTAAAGCCAACGACTGCCACAACCACTTGAAACTCAAAACAAATGCTCTATTTTGCTATTTTTTTGCCTTTTTAGGCGTTCTTTTCCTTAAAAATGTGCGCCCAGGCGTGAAAATGTGGTGGAAAAACGCCGAAAATGCCCCGAAAACGCCACCTCGTAGCTATCGGTTCGGCTTCACGCTTGAATCGCGTCGCGATTCAAGCGTGAAGCCATCGCGATTCAAGCGTAAAGGCGACGCGATTCAAGCGTAAGGCCGGAGGGGGTGTTTGACTACCATTTCCCGAGGTCGCTATGGCTCTCGATCCTGTTCTCCACCTTGTCGTCGAGTTGGTAGAAAAAGTCGAGGCCGGTGATCCTCTCCACGTCGTCGACCGACCGCACATAGTGACTCATGTCGTGGTGTCCCGACCGGTTCTCGTAGACGAAGCCTATGGCCTGCGCGTCGTGCGACGGGCTCTTGGTTCGCATCACGACCTTGAAGAAAGCATCGGGCACCGCCACGCGATGCTCGCCCACGGTGTTGTGCTTCTTGCCGCGGAATATCGGGCCCGCCACGATATATATCTTTCCATACCGCCGTGCCCAGTCTCGGCAAGCCTCCTCAAGGTATTTCCAGTCGCGTTGGTTCAAGTTGCCGTTTTGCGGGCAGATGTTCGTCATCAGAAACGCCTCCTTCTGCGCCCTGTACGACCACTTGTTGTCGCCCGCTGGGCACATGTGTCCTCTCTGGTAGCCGCATTCGCTCTCTCTGATGTCAGCGTAAGTGGCCCTCGGCTCTGGCACGTCGAGGTCTTCCATGAACTTGTGTCCGCCCCTGGCGTATTCGCCATCGGTATGGTTTGCCGTCAGCGCCCATCCCACCCAGTTGGGCGTGCGCGTGCCCTTGTTGTACGATGTGACGTAGGCGTAGCGGTGCAGCATCTGCTCCTGCGGCTTGGCCTTGGTCCACCTCGGTGCCTCGTAAGCCGCGCCTTGGCTCGCGGCGGTCTCGGCGTGGTCGCCGCGCGTGGCCCAACCATAGCTGGCGATGCATATCACCGCGAGTGCTATAAGACCCTTGACATTGTTTTTCGTCATGATAGTATAGTTTTGAAACCGAAAAATCCTAACCGCTAAAAAATCAAGCAGTTAGGATTTTCTTTTGTGCGCCTGATAGGACTCGAACCTACACGGCATTGAACCACCAGATCCTAAGTCTGGCGCGTCTACCAATTTCGCCACAAGCGCATTAAACATTGCAAAGTTAGGAAAAAAAATCCATTCGGGCAAAGAAAAAGTGAAATCTTGCCCATGTTTGTGCGTTTTTTGTTAATTTTGCGATAAGTGACGCGATTGTGGTGTCACCTTAAATTGAAGACCCATGAAGAACCTTATGTCATTGGCGCTCGCCCTTTTTGCCCTTGAGGCCGGCGCGCAGTCCAAGCCTTCTTATGAGATTGTGGGCAAGGATACCACTTGCCAAATATTCCTTTACAGTCCTGGCGATGGTGCCGGGCTTCACGTGGCTTACCTTACCGACCAAGAGCAGTGGGCGGATGCCGGGAGGCTATGCGAGTCGGATTACGCCCCCGCCGATGGGGTGGGGAGCATGCGGACTCCTTATGTGTGCCATGCCGCCGACGGATCGTGGCGGTTGCTGTTCTCCGTGGATGGCAATGCCCCATGCCTCGCCGCGGCTTACAGCGAAGACCTCGTGACGTGGCGGCCGCAAGACTTCCCGCGGATGACCGACAAGGGAGTGCTGGCCCCCGTGATGTTCCAGATGGACGATGGCACGTTCGACATATACTTTAAGACACGGGGCGGCGTAAGGCGATATGTAAAGGCCGACAAGGACTTCCGCCATTTCGACGAGGCGAAGGAGCCCAGTTCCATAAGCGATGACGCATGGATAATGGACACCGCGACGGTGGCGGGAAAGGAGTATGCCGGCAACATGTTTCAAGTGCCGAAGATACATCTCGACTACATGATAAACTATCTCGCGGCGATGAATCACGACAAGGCCCTCTTCGCGGAGCGCATGGCAGACGACCAGCGGCGTTTTGCCGGCCTCGCGCCTGACGTGGATGCCACGCTGACCATTGACCCATCCAAGACGAAGCGCATATCCGGCAAGCTCGTGGGCGTCTCGTTCACTGGCGCTGCCAATAGTGATGACGACGGCTTGCGCGCGGAGATGGTGAGAAACGGAGACTTCGAATATTCCCCGAAAGACGGTAAGGGCATGGAGCCGCGGACAGCGTGGACATCCAACCATGCCATAACCATTGGCACCGACAATCCCCTCTCCGCGACCAATCAGCATTATGCCGTGTTGTCGAAGGCCGACACATTATATAATAAGGGGTGGCGTGGAATTACCGCCGCTCCGTTGCAACAGTTTGATTGCTCCCTATACCTTCGCGTGCCCAACGGCGGCAAGAATCAGGTGCAGGTGTCGCTTATCGGCAACAATGGCGAGGAATATGCCAAGACGCGGCTGAAACTGGTGGGCGACGGTTGGCAACGCCAAGAGTTCCCATTGGTCGTGGACAAGAAAGTGACGACTGGCGAAGTGCGGCTCGCGCTGACTCCGCTGAAGGAAGGAACGGTGGACGTGGACATGGTGAGCCTGCTCCCTCACGCCACCTTCAAGGGCCATGGGCTTCGTGAGGATGCGGCCCAGGCCATCGCCGCGCTGAAACCCAAGTTCGTGCGCTTCTCGAAAGGCGCGCGTGGCTTGGACCTGTACGATTATTTCCAGTTGTGCGAGGACATTGGAGCCGAGCCCGTCCCCGTGCTCCCGAGCGATGCCACTTGCCAAGACGCGCTCGACCTGATAGAGTGGGCCACGGCTGACTCCGTCTCTTCGACATTGGCCAAGAAGCGCGCCGAGGCTGGCCATCCCGCGCCGTTCAACCTGGGATATGTCAGCATTGGCAACGAAGACCATGTCAACACGGCCTTTGAGACTCGTTTCAAGGCTGTGGCTGAGGCTGTGAAGGCGAAACACCCGATGATAAAGGTCATTGGCACGGCTGGCCCGACGCACAACCCTTCGGCAGACTATACCGAGGGGTGGAAGTTCGCCAAGGACAACAAAGGCATCGTGGACATGGTGGGAGAGTACAACCACGCCTCGCCGGGGTGGTATATGCACAATCAAGACTATTACGACAACTACGACCGCAATGCGCCAAGCGTATGTCTTGCCGAGTGGGGCTCGCAAGGCGACACGGTGGAAAACGCTCTCGTGGAGGCACTGTACCTTTGTTCGATTGAGCGCAACGCCGACGTGGTTGAGATGGAAAGCCATACCATGGTAAGCGGTGATGTCGCGGCAAGCCTCGCGTCGGACCTCACGCCGAGCTATCGCGCGCAAAAGCTGTGGGGAAACAACGGTGGCGACACGTTTATCGCCTCGACACTCAGCCTGCCGACGGCGATAGGCTATCGCGTGGGCGGCAGCGTGGTGAGCGATGCTGATGGAAAGGTGATTGTGAAGCTGGTCAACGCGCAGCCATCGCGTCTCACGTTGAGCATTGTGGGCGTGAGCTTCGCCGACGGGACCGTGGCTGAAGGCTTTGCCGGAAAACCAGGCGACAAGACCGTGACGACCGTCAAGACATGCGTGAAAGGTCAGAAAGTCACACTCCCAGCTTATAGTGTGGTGGTGATAAGGCAATAATAGCGTGTTGTTTGTGTCATTCTGTCAGTCGCGGTGAATCGGGCTGCTGTTGGCATATCGTTTGTTTATTATTCGGCGGACATTAAGTCCAAGCAACATTAACACGAATAATAAATAAAAAATACATACTATTATGGGAAAGATTATTGGAATCGACTTAGGTACTACCAACAGCTGCGTGGCCGTGTTTGAAGGCAACGAGCCAGTAGTGATTGCTAACTCAGAGGGCAAGCGCACAACGCCGTCCGTGATTGGCTTCATGAAAGACGGTGAGCGCAAGGTCGGTGACCCGGCAAAGCGTCAGGCCATCACCAACCCTAAGAATACGGTTTATTCGATAAAGCGTTTCATGGGCGAGACCTATGAGCAGAGCAAGATGGAGGCAGAGCGTGTGCCTTACACCGTTATCAACGACAATGGCTATCCAAAGGTGCAGATCGACGGTGCCGCGCATCCTTACACTCCACAGGAGATTTCAGCAATGATTCTTCAGAAGATGAAGAAGACCGCTGAGGATTACCTCGGTCAGGAGGTGAGCGACGCGGTAATCACAGTGCCTGCCTACTTCTCCGACTCTCAGCGTCAGGCCACGAAAGAGGCTGGTGCCATTGCCGGCTTGAACGTGCGCCGTATCGTTAACGAGCCTACTGCGGCAGCTTTGGCTTATGGCGTTGACAAGGCCAACAAGGACATGAAGATTGCCGTGTTCGACCTCGGTGGTGGTACATTCGATATATCCATCTTGGAGTTCGGTGGCGGCGTGTTTGAGGTGCTTGCCACGAATGGTGATACACACCTGGGCGGTGATGACTTCGACCAGAAGATTATCGACTGGTTGGCAGATGGCTTCAAGGCCGATGAGGGCATTGACCTCCGCAAGGATCCAATGGCAATGCAGCGCTTGAAGGAAGCCGCCGAGAAGGCAAAGATAGAGCTCTCTTCAACAACGTCAACCGAGATCAACTTGCCTTACATCTCTGCTGAGGGTGGCGTGCCAAAGCACTTGGTCAAGACCTTGACACGTGCGCAGTTTGAGCAACTCTGCCACGACCTTATTCAGAAGTGCTTGATTCCATGCCAAAACGCCATCCGCGACGCTAAACTCTCTACGTCAGACATCGACGAGGTCATCCTCGTGGGCGGTTCAAGCCGTATACCGGCAGTGCAGGCATTGGTTAAGAACTATTTCGGCAAGGAGCCTTCAAAGGGTGTCAACCCCGACGAGGTAGTGGCCGTGGGTGCTGCCATCCAGGGTGCCATCCTCAACAACGAGAAAGGTGCTGGCGACATCGTGCTGCTTGATGTCACACCTTTGACACTTGGCATCGAGACCATGGGTGGCGTGATGACAAAGCTCATTGATGCCAACACCACTATTCCTGCCAAGAAGAGTGAGGTGTTCTCCACAGCCGTGGACAACCAGACAGCCGTGACGATTCACGTGTTGCAGGGTGAGCGTCCAATGGCCGCGCAGAACAAGAGCATAGGCCAGTTCAACCTTGAGGGCATCGCTCCGGCTCGCCGTGGCGTTCCTCAGATTGAGGTGACATTCGATATTGATGCCAACGGCATCTTGAACGTGTCGGCCAAGGATAAGGCCACTGGCAAGGAGCAGAGCATCCGCATCGAGGCAAGCAGTTCACTGTCTAAGGAAGACATTGAGCGCATGAAGGCTGAGGCCAAGGCCAACGAGGAGGCTGATAAGAAGGAGCGTGAGAAAGTGGACAAGCTCAACCAGGCAGACTCCATGATCTTCACCACCGAGAACTTCTTGAAGGACAATGGCGACAAGATTCCTGCCGACAAGAAGCCGGCCATCGAGCAGGCTTTGCAGCAGCTCAAGGATGCCCACAAGGCAGGCGACGTGAACGGCATTGATACAGCTACGGCAGCTTTGAACACGGCTGTCCAGGCTGCTTCCGCCCAGATGTACGGTCAGGCTGGTCCTCAAGCTGGTGCCCAGGGCTTCCAAGGCGGCGCCAACGCCGGCGCTGGTCAGCAGCAGGCCAACAATGGCGGCGCAAAGCAGGATGACAACATCCAGGACGCCGACTTCGAGGAGGTGAAGTAATTGTCACCAGACAAGAAATCCTTGATAAGGAAGCTAAGTCCTGACAAGGCATAAATAAACGAAAGGCGCACAACTAAAATCGCGACAGGTTTCAGTTGTGCGCCTTTTATGTGTTTATACGTGGCGGAGGCCTACCCAGTACTTTAAATTACTGTGAAATGTAATTGTATGTTTTACAGAACATCATCATTTCTATCCTGTTATCATCCGTTCTAATTCTTTCTTCGTATTGATAAATTCAAATCAAGAAAAAGAAAAGTTAGTTTCTTTATATGGCATTTACAAGTAAAAACATTATTTTTGCAGCAGTTGAATGCGTGTTTGCTAACCGTTGCTTATCCCCGGATTTGCAGCGCGCTCACGCAAGTGGTTTGTTTTTTCGTGTCTTTGAAATAGAATTTACTAACGAGACATTATAACATTATGAAAACTAAAGGACGCAGCATCTGCAACACGCTCAAGGCCATCCGCAAACAGATAGCGGATGCCAATGGGATAAACTATTACCCGGAAGAATGTCACTTCAGGGGCGAATGCAAGGGCACTTGCCCTAAATGCGAGCAAGACGTGAGAGACTTGGAGCATGAGCTGCGTCTCCGACAAATGGCGGGAAAGGCCATCAAGGTCGCTGGCATCGCCGTGGGCCTTATCTCCATGACCGCTTGCTCGGATGGTAAGCAACAACAGCCCGTCTCAAGTGTTGTCGCAAGGGAACCAAATATTGTTAAAAGGGAGGAGCCCAACCCAAGAAACCGCCAATCGGAAGGGGCGATTTCGCTTAGCGGCAACAATGCGAAGATGAATGTTGGCGAAGGAAGAGTGAAAGATGAAGAGGCTTATGACAATCAACCGACGGAAAACATAAGGCAAACAAGATCCAAGGATAAGATAAAGAACGCTTCGTCTGCGCAATCGGAACGAGGCGAGACAGCCATTGTAAAATCTGCCAAAGATAAAAGATTCACCGAAGACGGCTTGCTGTTTGGCCAATTTCTCGGGAAAATGCCTTCGTTCCCAGGAGGCTTCGAAGCTATGACTCAATACCTCAAGGACAACATCCACTATCCGGAAAAATGCCTCAAAGACTCGGTGACTGGAAGGGTCATCGTAAGTTTCACGGTCACCGAGGACGGGAGCTTGGTCGATATAGAGGTAATGCGCAGCGTCGCGCCAGAACTTGATAAGGAAGCCGTTAGAGTGATAAAAAATATGCCGAAGTGGGAGCCTGGAGAATTTCAAGGCGAGCCGACGAGAGTGAAATACAATGTTCCCATCAGTTTCAGAATTAATTAACATGAAGACCGCTCCTATCCTTTGCATCGACCGCCACCGCCTCACTATAGATGGCGAGGGTGTCACCACGCTCGTGGCATTCCATGGTTGTCCTCTCCATTGCAAGTATTGCCTCAATCCCCAATGTCTCGAAGCCGATGGCGTATGGCAGGAGATGGATACGGAGCTGCTGATGATGAATGTGGAGATGGATAACCTCTACTTCTTGGCGACAGGAGGCGGCATCTGTTTTGGCGGTGGCGAACCGCTATTGCGAAGCTCGTTCATCAAGGAGTTTTGCGAGCAATGCCCTGAAGGATGGCGTTTCACGATGGAGACGAGCCTAAACGTGCCTCGCCATCATTTAGAGGAAGTCAGCCCTTTCATCGACTTTTTCATCATAGATATCAAGGACATGAATCCAGCCATCTACCGAGCCTACACTGGCAAGGGCAATCAACAAGTCGTAGACAATCTCGCTTGGCTCTTCACTAACGCCAAGCACAGAGACCGTGTTATCGTCCGTCTCCCAATCATCCCCCAGTTCAACACAGAGGGGGACAGGAAACGCAGTCGACAGGCATTAAAAGAACTGGGATTTGAGAATTTTGACGAGCTTGAGTATGTGACTTATTAGAGAAGCTCTGCACGATTCTCACCTTGTAAAATTTCCTCACTGATACGCTTGCCTAACAACCAATTACGTTGAATCATTGCAATATTTACTGAGCGGTAAGCTTCTTGTCGTGCCTGTTCGACCACAAGCACGGCTCGATAACGTGACCGTTGCTTATCCCATGTAATGTTAAAGCAGATGAAAAAACTCAACAGAAGGCTCGCTGAGAATCGATTTTCTTTGAAAGGTGTAGTTCCCTGGTCAATTCAAGGGCTTTCTTGTGGGGCTTGCGTACCAGATTGATAATTAGCCACTTGTGCTGTTATGCCGTTGGCGGGTCTTTGAAAATAGTGGATAATTTCCGCCATTGCGGCGTTATCGCGTCTCCTTCACGGCGTAATGGCAGTGCCTTGCCAACGGGGAGGCAGCGCGTTATCACCGTAAAGGCGCCGCGATACCACTTGAAAGGCGAGGCCATCGTGCCGTAAGGCCGAGGCGTAAGGCCAAAAACAGTGGCGCGATGGCTGCTCGATGGCGTTTCGATTCTCTAAAACGCATGGCTCGCAAGTGTTAAATTCTTGTAGTTTATCCTTACAATCGTGGACGCGTGACAGGGTTGATGACCACCTCTGTATAGGGTGTGGTATGCGCTCACGGGCAGGAATGGGGGAAACGCCTAATGGCTTTATGGGAAATCCGCTCGCGGTTTATGGATTTTCCCTTTCCCATGAGCCGCGAATGCCGTAACTTTGCCATTGAAAACAAGAGACGAACAATCTCTTTGTTGAGACAAAGAAGAACAGTAACCCTTAAAAACAGATGAGTTATGAAAAGAATGATGATGACAATCGTGGCCGTGATGTTGATGATAACGTCTGTGTCGGCACAGAGAATAGGCAACGCTTACGCTGAGGCTCGCTTCCTCACGGAAAAGATGGTGGAGGAGCTTGGCTTGAACAGCTTGTTGAGGGATAAGATATACCAGTTGAACCTATCTTACCTCAATGGCATCAATGGCTATAACGACCTCAATGGCCTGAATTGGAGGCAACGCAACAAGCAACTGAAGAGCATCCTCACCACCTCGCAGTGGAAAAAGTACAAGAAGGCATCCTACTTCTATCGCCCGATAGGTTGGCGCGACAACGACTACGTGCACAACATCTATAACGAGTATCCTGGCTCACGTCCCTCTTTTGGCGGCAATCGTGACAACAGGCCCGTCACCCTTCCCGCTCCACCAAACCAGCGCCCAGTGGAAATAGGGAGGCCTCAGCAGACACGGAAAAACACGTACGACAAGAACAAGGATAAACAATGGCGCAAGAATGACAATTCTTCCAACAGGACCTTTGGTAACATGAGAAGATAAGGACTCGCGGCAAACGCAAAAGGCAGACAGGAGTAAGTGTCCTGTCTGCCTTTCGCGTTGTGGGTGTCATCAAGAATCCACGGCTTCGTGCTCTTATTTATTGTCCTTTGCCTTGTTCTTGAAGCCTCTCTTTTGGAAATGCTGGAAGTCGTCCCTCTCCAAGTCGTAAACTTTTTGTATTTGCTTGGGAGACAGGAACTTTGAGTATGCCTTAAAGTATTTTTCGCGTATGCTGAGTATCTTGCGGCTTTGCTGGAATCTTGCCTTGATGCCCTTTGCCACTTCAGCTTCGGTCATGTCCTCCGGCTTCTTGTTGGGGTGGGGCAGGCGAGTGGCTGCTATCTCCTTGCGGCAGTTGCAAAACGTCTCCACAAACTTCTTGGAGGTAGCGTCGTCTAAATTCAATTGTTGCGCTATGCGATTGGCCTGTGCTCTCGTGAACTGCTCCATGTTGGGGCGATTCCTCCTTCCGCATTCATCGTTGCCTTGCCTTGCCGTGGCGACACAAATCGATGCCATCACCATGACGCACACCATTATCAGTTTTTTCACGTTGTTCATCATGCTTGTTTATTTTAATGTTATTGTAAGCTCATGTATATATCGTTCTTGTAGTCGGCTATAAGGTTGTTACGCTCTTCTTGGCTCAGGTTGTCGTATGCCTTGTCCACCGTGGCGCTGTTGGCGGATTGCGGCGTGCCGCTTTCACCGCTGTCGACATTGCCGAGGCGCAACACCAGCACAAGGCATACCGACGCGGCAATGGCCGCTGCCGCCACGGAGAGCCTGACGATTATGGCTCTTCGGTGTCTCTTGACCGGTTCCTCCCTGTCGATTTCGCCTATCCTGCCCATCACCTGGTCCTGCATTCTCTCAAACAGGTTCGTGGGCATGGCGTAAGGTGTCCTTTTGCCTATTCTCTCCAAAATATCATTATTGTTTGTCATATCTCTTTGTATTGAATGTTTAATGTCTTATACCTCCAACAGCTTCATCCTATCAACGATTTTCTGTTTGGCGAAGCAATAGTTAGCTTTCGCCGCGTTCACCGACGTATTGGTTATCTCGGCTATCTGCTTGAAACTCAAATC
>DAINOS010000003.1:14131-40529 GCA_036743855.1 Prevotella sp.
AAGATTTCTTGAAGCAAGTCTTCGGTGTCGTCCTCGTAGACGACGAGCCTGCGCACGTGCCAATAGAGCTTCTCTTGGTATTCGTCCATGAGCAACCTCATCCCGTCGTTGGGATTGGTTCTCATCTTTTCCATGATGGTCGTGTCTGTCGGGTTTATTTCTGCCATGCCATATTCATCCGGATTGTTTACTCTTTAGACAATTTGTGAGCTAAAAGGTTAAATGTGTATTATTATATTTACACATTATGATTATTTATTGTAACTTTGCCACCAAAGTTAGATTAATAAATACAGTAACGTATGAAGAAAATTATCATGACAATGCTGGCTGCCGTGCTGTGCATGGGCGCTGGCGCTCAAACCGTGAAGTCAATCGCCAAGGACGCTGCCCAAGCCGCTGGTCAGGCCGCCGCGTCGAGCGTGAAGAAGAAGGCTGAGGCCGCCGCAGCCAAGGAGGCCGCGAAGAACGCGCCCAAGGTGGCAAAGGCGGCAGCCAAGGCAAAGAAGGCTTCAGCCAAGGCGAAGAAAGACTATGAGACAGTGCAGAAAGACTACCAGCAAGCCAAGAGCGGCTATGAAAAGGCACAGAAAGATTACAAGAAAGCCTCTTCCGCAGCTAAAGCCGCCGCAAAGGTAGCCAAGAGCCCTGCCACGAAAAAGGCCGTGAGGAAAGCAGCCAAAAGCGCGGCAAAGAAAGCTGCCGAAGACGCAGCCGTGAAGGCAATAGAAAAGATGTGATCATTCTCCCGTTCTCAATGACTATTTGCAATGTGGCGAAATGGGCGGAATAGCGCGAATACCACATTTGTGGTATGCGAAATCCCTTTAATGTGGGATTCTTCATATGGCAATTTCACCGTAACTTTGCAACATGAAATAAAACATAAAAGCAATATACTATGAGTAACGAGAAAAAACTTCATTTCGAGACACTTCAACTTCATGTAGGACAGGAACAGGCTGACCCGGCTACCGACGCTCGCGCGGTACCTATCTACCAGACCACTTCATATGTGTTCCACAACGCCCAGCACGCTTCCGACCGTTTCCATCTCAAGGATGCCGGAAATATCTACGGCCGTCTGACCAATACCACTCAGGGCGTGTTTGAGGATCGCGTGGCAGCCCTTGAGGGCGGTGTCGGCGGTTTGGCAGTGGCTTCCGGCGCGGCTGCCGTGACCTACGCCATCACCAACCTGGCCTATGCCGGCGACCATGTGGTGGCTACTGACACCATCTACGGTGGCACCTACAACCTGCTGAAGCACACGCTCTCAAAGTATGGCATCGACACTACGTTTGTCAACCCCGATGATTACGACGCCCTGGAGGCTGCCATCAAGCCAAACACCAAGCTCGTGTACATAGAGACGCTGGGCAACCCAAACTCCAATATCTCCGACATTGAGCGTTCCGCGGAGATTGCCCACCGTCATGGCATTCCATTGGTCATCGACAACACCTTTGGCACTCCTTACCTCATTCGCCCGATAGAGCACGGAGCCGACATCGTGGTGCATTCTGCCACCAAGTTTATCGGCGGTCACGGCTCAAGCCTTGGCGGTGTCATCGTTGACGGCGGCAAGTTCGACTATTTCCAGAACGACAAGTTCCCAGGCTTCACCAAGCCCGACCCATCATACCACGGTCTCGTCTTCGGCAAGCTCCCCGCTCCTTTCGTGACCCGCGTGCGTGCCCTGTTGCTTCGCGACGAAGGTGCCTGCATCTCCCCGTTCAACGCGTGGATTCTCTTGCAAGGACTTGAAACACTGTCGCTGCGCGTAGAGCGCCACGTGTTCAACACGTTGAAGGTCATCGACTACCTCAAGACGCAACCCCTCGTGAAGAAGATCAATCACCCATCGTTGCCGGATCACCCCAACCATGACCTCTATGAGCGCTATTTCCCCAACGGCGCGGGCTCTATCTTCACGTTTGAGATTGACGGAGGCCAGCAGGTGGCATGGGATTTCATCGACCATCTCAAGATCTTCTCCGACTTGGCCAACGTGGCCGACGTTAAGTCGCTTGTCGTGCACCCGAAGAGCACTACCCACTCCGAGCTTTCCGACGAGGAGGCTTCTGAGCAAGGCATTTTCGACGGCACGATTCGCCTGTCCATCGGCACGGAGTATTACCAAGACCTCATAGATGACCTTGACCAGGCATTCAACGCCGTGAAGTGAAGAGTGAAGGACGGAGAGTGAAGAGTGAATAGGGAAGAGCGAAGAATGAAGAGTGAATAGTTAAGAACGAAGAATGTAAACGCTATGGCAAAGATATATAAGCACATTACCGATCTCATCGGCAAGACCCCCTTGGTGGAACTTGGCAAGTATTCGGCTTTCAAGGGACTCAATGAACCAATAATCGCCAAGGTGGAGTTTTTCAACCCTGGTGGTAGCGTGAAAGACCGTATAGCCCTCGCCATGATCGAGGATGCCGAGAAGAAAGGACGTCTTAAGCCAGGCGCTACCATTATCGAGCCAACCAGTGGCAACACGGGCGTGGGTCTCGCCTTGGTGTCTGCCGTGAAAGGCTATCATCTCATCCTCACCATGCCTGAGACCATGAGCGTGGAGCGCCGTAACCTCGTGAAGGCTTATGGCGCGCAGGTGAAGCTCACGAGCGGCAAGGACGGTATGCCTGGGGCCATCAAGGCTGCTGAGCAGCTTCGCGACTCCATCCCTGGCTCTGTCATCCTGGAACAGTTTGAGAACCCCGCCAACCCAGCCAAGCACTATGCGTCAACGGGCCCGGAAATCTGGGCAGACACTGATGGCAATGTGGACATCTTCGTGGCTGGAGTGGGCACGGGAGGCACTATATCCGGCATAGGCAAATACCTCAAGGAGCAGAACCCCAACGTGAAGGTCATCGCCGTTGAGCCTGCCACGTCACCAGTGTTGAATGGTGGCAAGAGCGGCCCTCACAAGATTCAGGGCATCGGCGCAGGATTCATCCCAAAGACTTATTCGGCTGAGTATATCGACGAGGTGTTTGACGTGCAAAACGATGACGCAATCAAGGCTGGCCGCGAGTTGGCTCAGATTGAGGGACTGTTGGTAGGTATTTCGTCTGGCGCGGCGGCCTTCGCCGCTTCCGAGATAGCCAAGCGACCGGAAAACAAGGGTAAGAAGATTGTCGCCCTATTGCCTGACACAGGCGAGCGCTATTTGAGCACCGTGCTCTATGCCTTCGATGAATATCCCCTGTAAGGCAAGCGCCAATTTAATTGGATAACGATAAACAAAAAAGGAGATAACGACTTTTATCATGGATAGGTCGTTATCTCCTTTCTTTGTCTTCCTTATTTCCTTTATTGCTTGTTAAGGTGCTGTTTCACCGCTTCCTCTATGTCCGCCTTGTAGTTGAGGCCATAGAGACGATACAAGTCTTGCATGTGGAGTAGGCGAGGATAGAAGTCCTCCAAGTTGCGCTTGTCCTTGGCTGTCCATTGCACTTCGGCAAGGGCCGCCAGCCTTGGCAGCAACTCCCATTCCATCTTCTTGGCGTCTTTCACCCATTCTGTCCAGATGCATCCCTCAGCGCCAATGATGTTTTGCTGCTCAGCGGCGGTCAGCTTGTCGGAGCAAGGGTCAAGGTCATAGACACGCTGAATGCTCGGAATGCCCTCAATCTTGTTGATGTAAGGGTTGCTGAAATAGAAGTTTGTGATAGGTGCCACGATGGTGGGATGTCCTTCTCGGGCGGAGCGAACGCTCGCGTTCACGCTGGTCCAGCCGCACACGGTGATGTCTTTTGCCGGAGTGCCTTCCAATATCTCGTCCCAGCCCATCATCTTGCGGCCGCGATTCCTTATCTCCTTTTCTATCTCCCCCATGAACCAAGTCTGCAATTGGTCTTCCTTGGAATGCCCGGGAAGTTCCTTGATGCCCAGTTCGGCGATCTTCTTCTGACAGTTGGCGCATTCCTTCCAGCGGGCCTTGGGGCACTCATCGCCGCCAATGTGGATATATTCCGACGGGAATATGTCCATCACCTCGTCTATGACATCTTTGGCAAACTGCAGCGTCTTTGCCTTGCCAGCGCAAAGCACGTCCTCAAACACGCCGAAGCGGCAAGCCACATTGTAAGGTCCACCCGTGCAGCCCAATTCGGGATATGAGGCGAGCGCGGCAAGCATGTGCCCTGGCATGTCAATCTCGGGAATCACGGTGATATACCTGTCGGCTGCATACTTCACTATTTCTCGCGCTTCGTCCTGCGTATAGTAGCCTGTTACGGGAACGCCGTCATACTTGTCTTTGCTTCCCTGCACGATGGTCTCCTTTCTCACGGAGCCAATCTTTGTGAGCATGGGATACTTCTTTATCTCAAGTCGCCAGCCTTGGTCTTCCGTGAGATGCCAATGGAAGTAGTTGATGTTGTGCAGCGCGAGGACATCAATCAGCTTTTTAAGATACGGCACGCTGAAATAATGTCGCCCCACGTCTATCATGAAAGCGCGATAGGCAAAGCGAGGCGCGTCTTTCACCTCCACGGCTGGCAACAAGACGCTCTTCACGTTCTCGCCATTGGTGATAGGCAGCGCTTTCGTTATGCTCTGTATGCCATGGAATATGCCGGCGTGTGACGTGGCGGAGACGGTTATCCCGCCCTTGTTTGCCAATATGGTGTAAGCCTCCGACTTGTCATCGCCAGCGTTCAGCACGAGACGTATCTGCGACTTCGAAGGCTTCGTGGTGGCCTTCACCTCGATGCCTGTCACCTCCTTGATGTGGGCAGACAGGAATTCAGCGTCTTTCTTTTGCTTCTCGTCGCCGGCGGCATAACGTATGGTCGTTTTTGCCGTGATTTGGAATGGGGCTCCGTGGCCGCCCATGTCATTCACGTACTTGGGCAAAGGCACTATCTGCCAGTTGCCGACGTTTTTATCCTTGGCATAGATTGAAAGGCTTGCCAAGAGGGCCATTGTTAAAATGATTCTACGAAACATAATTTTCAGTGATTAGGTACACACTACAAAATTACGACTTTATGTTGAAAGTAAGGCGTTGCCCGGTGAAAAGAATCATTCACAATGAATAAAAAAGCGCCTTCCCGGTGTGGAAAGGCGTTTGCGCTTGTCAGCAAATCCTCTTTTTGCGTTCGCAGAACCGCTCGCACTGCGCGCAAATGTCGTATCCCAACATCGCCCCGAGGATGAAGTCCTCCTCGGGCGAAAGCTGGCACAGGGGCTTTGTGACGATCATGCGGATAGCGTCCAGACACTCGTGCTTGCCGAAGAAGAGGTTCAGGCGGTCGTTGCCCACGGGCTGGATGATGTATTCTATGTGTTGACGCTCCAGTCTCGTCTTGGCAAAGGCCTCATACTTCTTGTTGAAGGTGAAGAGCACCATTCGGCGCACGCCTTTCTGATACTCATAAATATGGTTCATCAGTACCTTCAAGTCGATTGGCATTGCTATATTCTGCTGCATACTATCCGCGATAAAGAGGGTTAAACTTAACAATGATACACGCTTAGAGTGACGGCTTGATGGCTTCGAGCCAAGCGTCTATGCGCTCCTCGGTCTTGTCGTCCTCGTTCACTTCGTCGAGGGCGAGGCCCACGAACTTGCCGTCCACCACGGCATCGCTGTCATCAAAGGTGTAACCATCGGTTGACACGCCAGGCAGCACGTTGGCTCCTGCCTCCACAGCCGCGTCGTAGAGCTCTTTCATGCCGCCACAGAATGTGTCGCAGTACGACTCGCTGTCGCCGCATCCGAATAGCGCTACGGTCTTGCCTGCCAAGCCAGCGGCCTTGAGGGTCTTCACGCCATCGTACCAGTCGTCCTGCATC
Source organism: Prevotella sp. (assembly GCA_036743855.1). Lineage (GTDB taxonomy): Bacteria > Bacteroidota > Bacteroidia > Bacteroidales > Bacteroidaceae > Prevotella. Next base: position 19,943 of record DAINOS010000003.1, read on the forward strand.
TCGCCCGCGCCCCATGTGGACGTGCCGAGGATGAGGTTGTCGTGGTTTGCTATGACATCGTTGTCAAGGTTGGCCACATCCATTGCCTCCACGCCCAACTTTGAGGCTATTGTCTCGGCTATCGACTGGCAGGAACCAGTGGAAGAGCCATAAATAACGATTGTTGATTTCATAATCTTGTCTTTTTTCTGTTTACAACATTCTCTTTTGTTCTGGTTGCAAAGTTACGTTGAGACAGCGGATTACGCAATACCTAAAAATGGGGGTTGTGGGCTCCTGGCTTATTCAAACTTCGTGATGTCCCATTTGTCGTTTATGATTCTCTTTGGACATTTGTATGCCTTGTTGAGGATGTCGAGCTGTGGCCTATAGTATTTTGTCTTCATGCCAGCCAAATGGAAAAGCATGTTGCAGGTGATGTCGGATGGCATTGGCTTGTTCAATGCCGCGCGTATGGCCTTGACTCGTTCCGGGTATTTCGCCTTGTACCTGTCTGAACACCACACCATGAATGGGATGTCGAACTGGTATTTCACCACGTTCTTACTCATGGCATCCACCTTCCTTCCCATTGATGGCCTCCAGTCGTAGACTTCTTCCCCGTGGTCGGAGAGATATATTATCACGGCATTGGCATTGCGGTAATGGTCGAATATCTTTCCCATGCACATATCATTATAATAGGTGGCGTTGTCGTATTGCGCTATCTCCTCGCGCATGGCTTTGGTCAGCCACGGGTGTCTGGCTTTCACGCTGTCGGCGGTGAAACGGTTTAACTTGGCAGTGTGAGGGTATCTTAGTTCCGCCTTCACGTGTTGTCCCCAAAGGTGAATGATTGTAAGGTTGTTCTTGTCCAAAGAGAAACGTTGCTTGAAAAGGTCGTTTATCAAGTCTCCGTCGTATTGGTAAGGCTGCTTGTTCTCAGCTGTATAGGCCGCCGATGCAAGTTTATCATTGTGAAGATAAGAGTTTAGCGTGAAGTCCCACGTGTTGGCCTGCTTCACGTTTTGGTTGTCCCAAAAGTAAACGTCATAGCCGTTTCTTCTGAATATTATTGGCATGAAGACTTTGTCGCCCCAATCTTCACCAAAACCAAGACAGTTGCATGAGAAAAGATTGCGCAAAGTTGCAGAAGTTCCATTATAAGGCGTATTCACGTGGTTAAAAACCAGCAAATTGTCTTTCTCGTATTCTTCTTTCATGATTGGCATGGTGTCTAAATAATAGCCATACAGAGGGCTATGCCATTTAATGAACGATTCACCAACTACTAACACTACATTTATGGAGTCGTTTCCCATCTTATGGCAATCATTAGCTTCTAAGGTCCGCAATATTGAGTTTTGCATTTCTTTCTTAGCTATCCGTGGTGCGCTAAGCGAATATATCAAGTTCGTGTAGCTGTCGAAAGCAAAGTCATCTGTATGTTGACACTCGTATGTTGATGCCCATTTATCAAGTTGTTTGAATGAGTTCATCTTGAAAAGACTGTAATAGAATGGAACATTATAGATATTACCAGCAAGACATATTGTCGTGAACAAGCATATTATAATTCTTGCGTATCGTTTCCTTAGATATTTGACAATATTTTCCTTGAATCTTTCCGTAACATATGACAGGGCTATCAACCCTATGAGTGTGACAATGACTTTTACTCCATTAGGACAGAATAGAAACGTAGACAAGAATTCGGAAGCTTCTTTCGTGTTTGTCTCACCAATCATCAATATATACGATGGTGTTATATTTAACCCGAAATTGAGTTGTGTGAAAAGATTCACGATAAACAGCATAATGGGAAAGCCATAGCACAATATTCGTATCGCCTTATTATGGAAACGGTAGCATAATTGAACATAGACATATGAGAACAAGGCGGCAAAACATATTCCACGCAAAGAGTTTATCCATGTTGGCAATTCGTAATGAGCAACTATGCAACCATGAAGTAGCTGCAACTGATGGTAAGCGCTAAGCAGGAACGTTATGATGAACAGTGGGAATTCTTCAATTATAGGGTCGTAAACGGCATGGGCGATCTTTTTTAGCGAGCGCATATTACAATAACAAGTATCATCCGGACCCAAGACGACGTAAAGAAAGTTTGTGATGATCGTAAGGCAGTGGATGAAAAAGCGTGGGTCGCTGTACTGTCACCCGTCCCACAACTCGAGGCCTTCGCATTGCCCATCACTGCCAGAACGAGCAACGCAGAAGCCCACGCCGATATGATATACCACACCCATGGCATACCCTATCATGCGATAGGGTACACCTCGGGCTTGATGTATACACACATCCACAAGGCATCTACCGTTGCCTTATTCTTTGACAGTGACTGGAAAGTTGCGAAGTTTCGAGTTGTCAAGAACAAAGCGTTAGTAAACGCTTTCCATCAAATGTCGCCCACCCTTTGGGGCTTCTGCATCAACAGTTGCGCCAATAGGAGTTGGACATTGCAAAATTACGAATTATTTATGGATTTAGCAAATGATAATGTCGATTGTGCCTACGTGTTGTAAAAATACTAAAAAAGAAGGGGATAAATCAATAATGAGGCTCTATTTTAGTAACTTTGCAATCAATAAACTAAACTGGACGTTTTATTCATAAGATATGAGACAACAACCCACTTTTTGGCTGGAAGTGCGTAAGGAATACGTAATCGAGAATTACGCGGCCTTGCTGCCATACCTGCGTGGCTATCAATACGACACGAGGATAGAGGCCGACGATAGTGATTTCAACAAGACTTTCCGTTGTTTGAAAGAAGTTGTTGATGATATTTGCCAGACAGTGAGTGCCGACAATGTTTATCAGCATACCGCCTTGCAATGGGATGAGATCACGTTGAAGAAGAACGTGGGGCTTATGGCCTCTTATCTCCTCGCTGCCCAAAAGAAGAACATGACCGATGACCGCGTCTTCATGTCTTTGTGCGACATCCTGCTCAGCGTGGAGAAGAATCCAGACTTGGTGCTGCTTTCCTATTTGAAGAAAGTGGTGGCCAACTGTGCCGCCAACGCGCAAGTGGTGGTCTATGGGTTCAATTGGGACGACATTGAGAAAATTCCGCAATTCTCGCTTTCCTTGTTCTTCCAGAAGACCGTGAAGACCGTTTTCAGCAAACGGGAGGATGACGGCGGAATGTTTTACGAGGGCAAGGGACTGATCATAATGGACGATGACGGCGTCAAGCTGTTGCCCATGAACAAGCAGAGTTACGACAAGGGCAACACGGTGGCTCAATTTGAGTTGCCTGTTGGCGTGAGCGTTGCCGTGAACAGGCTGGACAAGAGCAACAAGACCGAGTTTCCCGAGCTCATAGACACGTGCACCGATATGCTCCGCTCGCTCGACAATGTGGTGCCGAGCATAAAGAAGGAGCTGAAGGAATATGAGGATGGCGACATGCTTAAAGTCCGAGTTCTGAACAAGAAGTTCGACTACGTGGAGTGCGAGACCATTGACCCGGACTATGAGAAGGTGCGTGGCAACGTGTTTATTCCACCAGTGCCATTGTTTAAGTTCTACAACATTTTCACCATATCCAAGGAGAACTTTATTGGCGCGCTGCAAATCAACGACGTGCTGTTGGTGAAGAGGCAGAAGATAGAGCGCTACAACTTCTTCCCATTCATCCTCGACACTCAGGTGTTTAAGGATTTCAACAGTTACCGTATAGAGAATATCCACCCCTATTCGTGCGACGCCATCCACCTGACGGAGTTCAGCAATGGCTTGGGCAACCGCTGGCTCACTGACACGGGAATGCAAGTCAACGTGATTGGCGAGTTGAACGACAACCAAAAATATTGCGTGGACAATGACCAGCCTGTGCGCATACAAGTGTTTGAGTCGAAAACCGACAAGAATGACAACTGGATTGTCAACGGAAGGTACATCTTCGAGGAGTCGGCCACCTTCGTTGGCTCTCGCAATGAGTTCGTGGAGAACGCGCGCAACAAGTTCATCGAAGATTTCCTTGAATATTATTATGAGGAGCCTGGCGAAAACCAGCAAGCGGCCACGAGGCAATTGTCGCCCACGGTCATTCCCATGCTTGTCAACGTGCTGAACCGTTGCTCCCAGCTCGTTGGCGACACTACGCTGCGCTATCTCTACCTCTTCGCCGCCCGCTTCTTGGCGACCATCGTCTCCGATGACAAGAGTAGCGCTTTCTTGCGCCAGCAGATGCGATATGTGGAATGCCTGGTGCATTTCGCCTTGGGCGACGAGACAGCCTCGACGCTCAACATGCGCCACGATGACGACCTGCCTGAACTGTCGGTGCTGAGCAAGGAGGAAGCCGTGGTTGCCCAGCTCGCCAAATATCAGGACATGGACGTGGAGCGCAAGCCACGCACGGCGGAGGCCGACATCAACACGGCTTACCTTGAGGAGATGGTCTCCGCGTCAAACGTATTGCGAGGCAAGCTGGAGCCCTCGGAGCTGAACCGCATAAAGAAAGGCATTGCCGACTACCTGCGCGTGGCGGATGTCTATCGCAACATCACCCGCGAGTATACCGACTACGGCGAGGAGAGCGACACACTTGAGTTTAAGACGTCCATCGTGTTCCCGCCAAACAACGGCATGCAGCCCGACCCGCAACAACAGCAGTGGGCCATTCTCAAGGCCGTGTGCGGCTTCCTCAACACCGTCTCAGGCGGCGAGATATTGCTTGGCGTGAACGATTACGGCCGTGCCTCCGGCTTGAGAAACGACATAGGCTATCTTTTCAGCCACAGATACATAGGCAGCCCGACGATGGACAGCTATCGCCTGTATGTGAAGACCATTATCGACAAGGCCTTCCGTGACAACCACAACGTGGAAGGCTTGGACGTGACATCCACCGTCATCACCTATGTCATTGAGCGCAACAACGAGGGCGATGACTTGCTCCGCGTGCACGTCAACCCATACCAGAATGGCATAGTGTCGTTCAGGGATGAGCACTTGCCAGAGGGCATATCGCGCTCTTATTATCGCACGAGCGGCGCGACGGTGAGGATGGACGACAAGCTCATGAAGCTGGTGAAGCAGCGCAAAAACTTATAACTTGAATGTTGCCACGAGGGGCAGGTGGTCGCTGAAACCGCCCAGATAGCGTGGACCGAGATATGTACGGTGGGGTTTCGCCCCACCGTATTTTTTGTCTTCCTCCAAAAGGAAAGGCGCGTCGTTTACGCGGCAGCCCGCGAGCCGTATCGCCATGGCATCGTTGCAGAAGATGTGGTCGAGGCTTCCCCATTCGCCTTTGTAGCGGTAGGTGCCCTTGGCGCCGTTGGTACCAGTCGCCCCCAGCGACACTTCGGTCATGCCATGGCTTGCCAAGAGCCTGAGCGACTTGTCGGAGGAATAGTCGTTGAAGTCACCGGCGATAATAATCAATGGATTATCGCAGGCTTTGCGTATGGAGTCTACCATCATGCACACCCTTTCCGCCACGCGCCGGCGATAGGGTCTCGTCTGTGCCTCGCCGCCAGCCCTGCTGGGAGCGTGCACCGCCACCACGTGGAGCGTGTCGCCGCTCATCACCATGCCCGACGCGTAGAGAATGTCGCGTGTCGGGCGTTGGCCATTGAGAGGTTCTATGCGCACCGAGTGACTGTTGATAAGGCGGAAGGCGAAAGGCGAATAGATTAGTGCCACGTCGATGCCGCGCCGGTCTGGGCTACAGGTCATCACGTAGTCGTAGCGTGCCGTGCGCAGCGGCGACCGTCGGGTGAGGTCGCGCATCACCGAGTCGTTTTCCACCTCGGTCAGCACCGCCATGTCGGGCAAGTGCCCGTCGGCGGCATTGGCGGCGTCAACGCCACACGCCACGAGTGCTTGCCCCACATGGTCGAGCTTTTGCCAATAGCGCCGTGGGGTCCAATGGTGAGGCGAGGAGGGCAGGAACTCAGTGTCCTGCTTTCCCTCGTCGTGAACCGTGTCGAAAAGGTTCTCGACGTTATACTCCACAAACGTGAAGATGAACAGCAGCAGCGTCCACGGCATTGTTGGCAAGTAGTAAGAGGTGGGTGTTTACAAGTCGTCGGCGAACAGCGGGTCTTCCGGCATCACCATCAACGGCTTTTGGTCAAACTCGTTCAGCAGCTTTTCAGACACGTATTTCTTGTCCACCACGAGGCGGAACATGTACTCGTTGAACCATCGGTTCGACATGATGAGGCAACCTGCCTGTCCGTAAGACGCGCCCCACGAGTTTTCCACTTTCCATTCCGTTGGCTTGCCGTTGGCATCGAGGTTCACCGCCGTGAGCGTCATGGCGTGCGTTGAGCCGCTGTCGAAGGTGGATATGCGCTCAGCCTTGTTCATAGGGAACGTGGTGCCGAAGAGCGTGCCATAGTCGTAGTTGTCGAGGTCATTGTAACCCAGCGTGCGGTCGAGCTGCTTGCCCACGTCGTAGCTCGAGTACATCTTGTGCCCGTCCTTGAGCGAGGCAATGGCGAGCTGCGCTATCTCGTCCATGGGCAGGTTGAGGTATTTCCAGTTGTGTCCATCGTAGGTGTGGCGGTCGTAGTCAACCTCGTAAGTCTTGTGGTAGGGTCGGCGAGGATCGTTCATCACCATGATGAAAGTGCCGTTTAGCTTCTTGCCCACCGTGGCGTCGTAAAACGACTTCGGGGTGTAGGTCTTCGTCTCGCCCACGGCGTTGCCGTTCTTGTCGCGGAAGGTGTAGCTGAACTCCTTGACGGGCTCGCCGAGGGTTAGGGTGAGAATGTGGTATATGGTGCCGAGCATCTCCGTCTTGCGCTGCTTGATGGTCGCGTCTTTCTTCTTAGCCGCCACCATGCCGCGGAGCTCAAGCCCATACTCGCGCAGCTTGGAAGAGATTATCCTTGCCATGCGGCTCGTGTTGTCAGAGTTGTAAGTCTCGGGCATTACCTGCATGGGCACGAGACCGTATTTCTCAGCCAAGTCAGCCACTCCGCAGAACGTGCCACCGTCGTTGATGGGGTTCTTGAAGAAGAACTGCACGCGCTCGTCGTCGATGGGTTTCGAGGCGTTGTCTATCGAGCCTTGCAGCATGAGGTTGGCCTTCTCCAGTTGGTCGTAGAAGAAGAGGTATGCCTGCGAGAACTCGACCACTTGTTTCTGGTCGTGAGCCGCGGCGAAGTTGGCGCGAAGCACGTTGAGGCCTGAGAACATCCAGCAGCGTCCTGAGCTCTTCTGGTTGTGTATGCTCTGCGATGGAGTCTCCACGTTGAACTTCGTTGTCATGTTCGACGCGTTGCGATAGTTCTTCGCGAGGTCGTCTATCTTGTTTTGCGCAATGGCGTTGGCGAGTGCCTTGTCTGCCGTTGACGAGGGTTGCCCCTTCACTATCTCCTGGAGCATCGCGGCGGATATGCCGCCGTCCTTGCTTGTTTTCTGCGCGTTGATGGCGGTTGCCGCGAGCAGCAGGCAAACGCTGACGATTACTTTCTTCATGTTGTCGGTTTTTGGGTTTTCATTTCAATTTGCCCGCGGCATCCAGAGCCTCAAGTTTCTGGAGCATCTCTTCGGTCTTTATCGTCGCGAAGGCCACTTTGCCGTCAGGGTCTATCAGGTATGACGTGGGTATCCATGATATGCGGTATTCCTTGGAAATCCTTGTCTCTTTCCATTTCTTGAACTCCGAATACTGCATCCACGTGTACTTGTTGGCATCCAGGTATTTAGTCATCTTCTCCTTGTCGGTGTCAAACGACACGCCGATGAGCTTTATCCTCTTGCCGTATTTCTCGTCTATCTGCTTCACTATCGGCATGTCCCTTCGGCAGTCCGGGCACCACGACGCCCAGAAGTCGAGCACCGTCCAGGTGCCGCCTTTCACCTTGCCGGAAGCGGTCTTCTTGGCGCGCAAGTCGGAAAGGCTCAATATTTTCTTGCCATTGTCGCTGTTGGTGATGGTGAAGTCGGGCGCCACGGTGCCCACGGGCAGCAAATCCTGCTTGCCCTGTGCTCTACCGACAACAACCGCTGTTATCAGGAGCAAAAATAAAACTAACTTCTTCATTATTGATGTTCTGTGTATTGTTTCTCTTGTCTGCAAAATTAAACAAAAAACGTGACAAAAGGCTCTCTGAGAATCCATTATTTCAAAAAAGATTATCTCTCGCTCGAATTATCGCATTCTTGGCGGCTTTCGGCAAATGGCTTATAACCAGCGTGTTGTGTTAAAATGGCTCTTGTGCGTGCTTTTTTTGGGTGCATTTTACGTTGCCTTTACGCTTGTATCGCGTCGGCATCGTGGCGTGGAGATGTCGGCTTTCAACCGAAAAGGCACCGCCTCCACACTTAAATCGTGTCGCCTTTACGCCGTGAAGCCGATGCGATTTGGTTAATTTGCTCCTATCTTTACATTATTGCCCTTTCCTGATTCTATAAATCGCTCACTTTGCAAGCGTAGATTCGAGCGTAAAATGCCACAAATTTCTGTGAATAAAATTAACAAAGTAAAGGCTAATTTATATAAGGTCATTATGCCAAATATGAGAACAATTGCTTCATGCTATTCTCGATACTCTCGATGGTCGGAATCTCTTTGTAAGCAAGGTCTGGAAGCTCTCTTGCATATACACTGCCCAATGCAGTCCAAACTGAATGAAAATCCGTTATTATTGGAGAATCCATTATGCTCTTGTTTTGCCATCCTTTTGGCTTGTCAAACCGTTGTTGGTCTTGGGCAAATAAGTTACTGAAGTCCGACTTGAAGGCTTCGCTTTTCAGATATTTCTGCGTCTCAGCATCTTTCAAGAGAAAATGCAAATCATAGAAATGACGTATCTTGGCTGTCAACTCTGTCATGTAATTGTCAGCTAAGGAACAACGAAGTAATGACACTAATTTTTCCGTCAATGTTCTACGCTTGTCGAGAACATTCACTTCGAAAGGTTGCATATCGTATTCCTCTATCAGTTTTCCATTGCCCGTTTTCTGCAGGAATTCGGTCAAGAAACTTTGCAGTCTGCATTTTTTGAATGGATATGGATTGGCAAATGAATTGATTTCAACAAGCAGTTGGCCAGCTTTGACGGCACCCACTTGCAATGTGTCAATGGCCATTGGATAAGAGTAGTAGGCTTTATGATAATGGGAGCCCTTGCTTGTAAAGCCAGGCATGTCTATTTCTTTCAGTCCTTCAGTCATGTTTTTGGCAGTTCTCTTGATGAGCATCTTCAGTTGGTTGCCGCTGAGAGTCCATGCCTCGGATATGGCAATGTCAATATCCTCAGAGAATCGACTGCCGATACCGTATGCCTTTGTAAGGCTCGTGCCACCTTTGAATATGGCACGATTGCCCTTGTCGTTTGCTGCCATCAGTGCCAAAGAGCGGCAAATCCAATAGTCTTTCTCGATGAAGATGCTCTTGATGCCAAGACCTCCATCCTCTACGGGTTGAGATGCTGCCTGCAATGCGTCAGAGAATAGTTCCTGGTTTTCGTGCAATTTCATATGATGTTCCAGTTTTTTTTGTTTGATAATACATTGTCGGAGATAGGCAACTTGTAACTTGTCACACCATTCAGTGTCTTACTGATGGTCTCCGTGTCAAGTTCCATGCCCTCGTAGATGGCACAAAGCAAAGCTCTTACATAGGGTGTATATGCCAATGACAGTTCAGCCAACTCTTGTTTCTGTTTATTGGAAAGTGCATTTATAGCTTTGCGAATGCTTGCAATGCATTCATCAGGAGATGTGGCAGGAATCTCCTTGATTAGGCGAAGGGCGTCTAATATCCTTAATAGTGGAATATTGCTTGACGTTATCGCGTTTCCTTGTAGCAGGAAAGAAACCTTCACTCCATTCCTTGTAATAGGTCTGCGATATTTGTTTGTGCCGATAAGAATGGACGAGCTGATTTGAGTTGTCAATCCCATGGATGCAAACGCTGTGGTGCCTGTTATATAGCCAATAACCTTGCCGTCTTCCTCCAAGAAGTCCTTCACGAGTTCGGAATCAGTTGGCTTTAGCTTCCCAAAGATTGTGCTCTTCGGTATGTAATATTTTCCCTTTGCTATCTTTTGCAGTTCTCCTTGTAGAACAAGACGGCTTAGTGCTTTGGCGAGTGCTGGCTGGTAGCGCATCTCCACGCCAAAGTCTTTTGTTGTCAATACTACTCCAGCGGGAGTGGATGACAATTTCTCCTTTATCTGCTTTGATATAACCATATTCGCTTTTTTGCTTGCCTGCAAAGTTAACGAAAAGTCTTGTTTTTTACGTTAAAAACTTGACATTTTTATATGCCGGTTATTCATAAAATGACGTTGCGCTCTCGCGTGGCATGAATTATCCGCAAACTTAACGATAGTTTGAAATAAATGATTAACTTTGCAAGATTAAATGTCTAAACGGTCCCAATGGATGAAAAGAGATTTTCGCTATTAAGCCATTTGCAATATCCAGCCGACCTGAGGAAGCTCGGCGTGGATCAACTGCCCGAGGTGTGCGACGAGTTGCGGCGAGACATCATCGAGGAAGTGTCGGTCAACCCTGGCCACCTCGCTTCCAGTCTTGGCGTGGTCGAGCTCACCGTGGCCCTGCATTACGTGTTTGACACGCCCGACGACCGCATAGTGTGGGATGTGGGCCATCAAGCCTATGGCCACAAGATTCTCACGGGGCGTCGCGACAGCTTCTGCACCAACCGCAAGTTTGGCGGCATACGCCCGTTCCCCACGCCGCTTGAGAGCGAATACGACACGTTCACCTGTGGCCACGCCTCCAACAGCATCTCTGCGGCGCTCGGCATGGCCGTGGCGGCAAAGAAGACGGGGCATCCCGACAGGCACGTGGTGGCTGTCATTGGCGACGGAGCCATGAGCGGCGGCCTCGCCTTCGAGGGGCTCAACAACGTGTCGTCAACGCCAAACGACATCCTCATCATACTCAACGACAACGATATGTCCATAGACCGCGCCGTGGGCGGAATGGAGAAGTATCTCATAAACCTCGATGTCAACGAGACCTACAACCGCCTGCGTTTCAAGGCGTCGCAATGGCTCCACGGCAAGGGCTACCTCAACGACGACAGGCGCAAGGGCATCATCAGGCTCAACAACGCGCTCAAGAGCGCGCTCTCGCATCAACAAAACATCTTTGAGGGCATGAACATACGCTACTTCGGGCCTTTCGACGGCAACGACGTGGGGGAGCTCGTGCGCGTGTTGAGGCAGGTGAAGGACATGAAAGGCCCCAAGCTGTTGCATCTGCATACCGTCAAGGGCAAGGGCTACGCCCCAGCCGAGAAAAACGCCACCGTGTGGCACGCGCCCGGACGATTCGACGCCGCCACGGGAGAGCGCATCAGCGATGCCACTGGTTGCCAACCCATGAAATACCAGGACGTGTTTGGCCACACCCTGCTGGAGCTGGCAAGGCAGAACCCGCGGATAGTAGGCGTCACGCCAGCCATGCCCACGGGATGCTCCATGAACATCATGGCCAAGGAGATGCCAGACCGCGTGTTCGACGTGGGCATAGCCGAGGGTCACGCCGTGACATTCTCGGGCGGCATGGCCAAGGACGGATTGCAGCCTTTCTGCAACATATATAGCTCATTCGCCCAGCGCGCCTACGACAACGTGATTCATGACCTCGCCATCTTGAACCTGCCCGTGGTGCTCTGCCTTGACCGCGCGGGTCTCGTCGGTCAAGACGGCCCGACGCATCACGGGGCTTTCGACATGGCTGCCCTCAGGCCCGTGCCAAACCTCACTATAGCCTCGCCTATGGACGAGCGCGAGTTGCGCCGGCTCATGTACACCGCCCAGTTGCCAGGCAAGGGCACTTTCGTGATTCGCTATCCCCGTGGCAGGGGTGTTTACCCAGTGTCGAAGGAGGGCGACTGGCGTTGCCCGCTTGAGGAAATAGCCGTGGGCACGGGTCGGCGCATTCGCGAAGGCTCGGAAGTGGCGGTGATAACCATCGGGCCGATAGGCAACGACGTGGAGACCGTGGTGTCGGGCATGGACAAGGCCGAGGCCGACAAGGTGGCGCATTACGACTTGCGCTTCTTGAAGCCGTTGGACGAGAAGTTGCTGACGGAGATAGGCCGCAAGTTCTCCAAGATAATTACCGTGGAGGACGGCATCCGCGCGGGCGGAATGGGTTCTGCCGTGCTCGAATGGATGTCGGACCATGGATATTCGCCCAAAATAAGACGTCTCGGGCTGCCCGACAGGTTCGTGGAACATGGCACTGTGGACGAGTTGCGCAAGGTCTGTGGGCTGGACAACGACAGCCTGCGCAAAGTGATAGAAGAAACGCTATGAAGATTATTATAACAGGGGCATACGCCATAGGAACCCATTTGGCGCGATTGCTCTCACGCAACCAAGAAGAGATAACCATCATCGACGAAGACCAAGACCGTCTCGACAAGATTGGCGCCGACTACGACTTGCTCACGCTGTGCGGGTCGCCATCGAGCGTCAAGACGCTGAACGAGGCGGGTGCGGGCAGTGCCGACCTTTTCATCGCCGTGTCGCCAGACGAGAACGAGAACATAAACAGTTGCATCCTTGCCCATGCCCTGCACGCCAAGAAAACCGTGGCGAAGGTCAACGACGCCGAATATGTGGAGGAGGACATTCGCCTGTTCTACAAGAACCTGGGCGTGGACGTGCTCATCTACCCTGAGATACTGGCGGCGAGGGAGATCATCAATGGCTTGAAGATGTCGTGGGTGCGCCAGAGATGGGATGTCCACGGCGGAGCGTTGGTGATGTTGGCCATAAAGTTGCGCAACGATTGCAAGATTCTCAACCAGCCGCTCAAGGTGCTGTGCGGCCCCGATGACCCCTACCACGTGGTGGCCATAAAGCGCCGCATGGACACGATAATCCCCGGCGGCAACGATGAGCTGCACTGTTACGACCTCGTGTATTTCATGACCACCAAGCAATATATCCCGTATATCAGGCAAATCACGGGCAAGGAGGGCTATGCCGACGTGCGCAACGTGCTCTTCATGGGAGGTGGCATGACCACGGTGCGCGCGTTGCAGTCGTTGCCCGAGTACATGAACTCAAAGATAATAGAGATAGACCCCGACAGGTGCGAGGAGCTGAACCAGATAGTGGAGGACAAGACGCTCATCATACAAGGAGACGCGCGCGACACTTCTCTCCTTGAGGACGAGGGCATAAAAAACACGCAGGCTTTCGTGGCGCTCACGGGCAACGCCGAGACCAACATCCTGGCCTGTCTCACGGCGAAGCGCCTCGGCGTGCGCAAGACGGTGGCCGACGTGGAGAACATCGACTACGCGTCGATGGCTGAAGGGCTCGACATCGGTACCATCATCAACAAGAAGGCCATAGCCGCCAGCCGCATCTACCAGCTCATGCTCGATGCCGACGTGCTCAACGTCACCTTCCTCATGTCGGCCAATGCCGACGTGGCGGAGTTTGTGGCGAAAGAAAACTCCAAGGTCACGAAGCTGGCGGTGAAAGACCTAAAGTTGCCATCCGACATAACGATAGGCGGCCTCGTGAGGGGCGACGAGGGAATGCTCGTCAATGGCAACACGCGCATCGAGGCGGGCGACCACGTGGTGGTGTTCTGCCATGGCGTGAACATGAAGACGCTGGAAAAATACTTCAATCCACCGAAAAAAGTCTCTGCCATCGCGCGTGAGTTGTTGAACAAGCTGTCGATATGATTAATTTCCGGATTATATACAAGGTCCTCGGTGGGCTGCTTTTCCAAGAGGCGGTGTCCATGCTTATATGCATGGGCGTGGCGCTGTGGTTTGGCGAGGACGACATCTTGCCTTTCATCTCCTCGGCCCTCATAACCATCTTTGCCGGCTTGGTGCTGAAGTTTTTCGGGCGCGACGCCGGCAACGGGTTCTCGCGTCGCGATGCCTATCTCTTGGTGACACTCGTGTGGATAGTCTATTCCCTCTTCGCCACGTTGCCTTTCATGCTTGGCGGCTATATCCACAGTTTCACCGATGCCTTCTTCGAGGCCATGTCGGGCTTCACCACTACGGGAGCCACCATCATCGACAATGTGGAGGCCTTGCCCCACGGCATACTCTTCTGGCGGTCGCTTACCCAGTGGGTCGGTGGCCTTGGCATAGTGTTCACGGTGATAGCCATCATACCCTCCATGGCCGGAAGCAGCGGCAGCATCAGGGTGTTTGGAGCGGAGTCGACAGGGCCGTTCAAGTCGAAGCTCCAGCCGCGGCTCTCCACGAGCGTGCGCTTCATCTGGCTGGTTTACCTTGTCATCAGCGTGTGGTGCTTCGTGAGCTACATGGTGTTTGGCATGAACTGGTTTGAGGCGGCCAACTACACCATGACCACGGTGGCGACGGGAGGCATGGGCGTGAACAACAGTTCCACGGAGCATTTCCAGTCGCCGGCGTTGGAATATGTCACCACTTTCTTTTGCTTCCTTTCGGGCACCAATTTCACGTTGCTTTATCTGGCGATGTTCAAGGGCAAGGTGAAGTCGTTGTTTCGCGACGCTGAATTTCGTTTCTATATGTTCATGGTGGCGGTGAGCACCGCTTTCATCATGGTGGAGCTCATCGTTCAGAACCATTACGCCATTGAGCACGCCTTCCGCTCGGCCATATTCCAAGTGGTGTCGTTTATCACGACCACTGGATTGTTCAACGACGACGCAGCCACATGGCCTCACGTCACGTGGGTGGTGCTGGCTGTATGCATGTTTTTCGGGGCTTGTTCGGGTTCCACCACGGGCGGCTTGAAATGCGTGCGTTGCGTGATGATATTCAAGGTGCTCCGCAACGAGCTGATGCAGCGTCTGCACCCTTCCGCCGTGTTGCCATTGAAAATCGGCAACAACAATGTGCCCGACAGGCAGAGGGTGTCGCTGTTGGCCTTTGTCACGGCCTATCTCATGCTGTTTTTCATCTTCGCCTTTGTCATCATAGCGGCGGGCGTGGACAACACCAACGCCATAACGATATGCTTGAGCTGCTTGAGCAATGTGGGCCCGACGTTGGGCACGGAGATTGGCCCAACGATGTCGTGGTCGCAGTTGCCGGATTTCATCAAGTGGTTCTGCTCGTTCATGATGCTTGTGGGACGTTTGGAGATTTTCACGGTGCTGGTGGTGCTCACCCCTGACTTTTGGAACAAGAACAAGTAGAAACAATAAGTATATATGGAAGCTTTGCGGTTTAATTCATTGGCAGGCGAGGAAGTTCACAAGCTGTTTGGCGAAGGTGCCTCGTTGTGGGTCGATTTCGTGGATACAAGGGAGTCATTGCCCGCGATGGCGCGTGACGACGGCAATGGCGAAGACAAGCGCGGGCTTGCCGAGGGCAAGCCCGTGATGTGGTATGTCGTGAAGGCGGGAGAGAATGCCATCTTGGAAGAAGCCAATGGCAACTACGAAATCAAGGACGACGATTGCTTCTTCATGCCTTGCGGCAAGGTGCCGGCGATAGGCAGAGGTTGGCTCGTTTGCCAGATTGTTGGTCGAGGCAAAGGAAACCCGTCATCGCCTTGCTACAGGCAGGCTTATGTGCCAGAGAAGAATCGCGGCGTGTCACTTGTGCAATGCCCGGCGTTCCATGCTTCCGTTTACGACATTGACCGCCCATTGACGATCGACATCGAGGCCATCGACACCGTTTTCATCAGCGTCGTGGTGGACGGAAGCGGAAAGATTACGGATGATGAGGCTCACGTCTATGATGTCGCGCCTGGCGACACGCTCCTCTTTCCGGCTGCCACGAAAGAAATACAGGTCGACGGCCGAGTGAAACTCTTGACGGCCTTTGTTTAAGCCTTTTTTGTCTTCCACCAGGCGAACCAACAGCACGCCACGACGAAGACTACTATGCCCAAACCATAGCCAACCCAGTTTTGAAGTCCGAGGAATTGCTTTGATACGAAAATGTATGTTGAGCACACCGTGGTCATGAACAGGGCAGGTATGAGGGTCAAGGCATAGCATTTCTTGTGCTTCACGAGATAGACGGTGATGGTCCATAGCGTGAACACGCTGAGCGTTTGGTTGGCCCAGCCGAAATACTGCCAGATGACGTTGAAGCCATCCGGGTTCTCCATCTGCCACACGAGCAGCAGTATGGCCGCCACGAACATTGGTATGCACACATAGAGACGGCGGCGTATGGAGTGCTGCTCAAGTCCGATCGCCTCTGCCACTATCAGGCGCGCGCTGCGGAAGGCGGTGTCGCCACTGGTGATTGGTGCCGCCACGACGCCGAGCAGTGCCAGCACGCCACCAAACACGCCGAGCCAATTGGCGCAAACAAACTGCACCACCTTGGGCGCGGCGAAGAACTGGATGAGCGACTTGCCGCCATCGGCCTGGGCTATGAACTCCTTTACCACGTCAGCCGGCACTACCTCACGCCAACCACCGTAATAGAAAAAATACATTGACACCGTTGCCCATATCAAGGCAACCACGCCCTCGGTAATCATTGCACCGTAGAAGATGGGGCGGCCATGGTGCTCGCTCTTCATGCAACGCGCCATGAGCGGGCTCTGCGTGGCGTGGAAGCCGCTTATGGCTCCACAGGCAATGGTGAGGAAGAGGCAGGGGAAGAGCGGGTTCTTGGAGATGTAGCTCTCTGAGCCGAGCCAAGCTGGGTTGCTGTTGAGGTTGCTCGCGCTCAGGTCGCTCCAAAGCTCGGGCAGGTTGGGCATCTTGACAAACAGGCCTATCATCAACGCCACGGCCATGAACAGCAGCGAAAAGGCGAAAAGAGGATAAACCTTGCCTATGATCTTGTCGATGGGCAACATCGTGGCGATGATATAATAGATGAAGATGACCACAATCCACATCATTTGCGATCCGCAAAGACCATGCAGGATGATGGCAGGACTGTAAACGAACACCACGCCAACCATCATCAGCAAGAGCACGGTGAACAGGAGCATCACCTTTTGAGTGGTCTTGCCCAAGTATTTGCCTACAAGCTCTGGCAGGCTCGCGCCGTTGTCGCGCAACGAGAGCATGCCGCTGAGGTAGTCGTGGGTGGCTCCAGCGAAGATGCAGCCAAACACTATCCACAGGTAAGCCACGGGACCATACCATGCGCCCATGATAGCTCCGAAGATAGGGCCTGTGCCAGCTATGTTGAGAAACTGTATCATGAATATTTTCCAGCCAGGCAATACCACGTAGTCTATGCCGTCGCCATGAGCCACGGCGGGCGTTGGCCTGTCATCAGGGCCGAAAACGTGTTCAACAAATCTTCCGTAGACTAAATAGCCCACTATCAACGCTATCAAACTGAGGGCAAAGGAAATCATGTGCTTTGTTATTGTTTATTTGTGTTTTGCTTGTTTTTTGTGTTGTTTTGATGCTATTTTGAACCGTAAAGTTTCAAATCGTCATGCAAAGGTATGCATTATAATTGAAACCAACTAACAAACCTTGGCTTATTTGTGAAAAATGTGACAAATATATTGCGCTATGTATGACGCGACAAAAAAAGGCAATCCCATTGGCCGTATGGTTTGCCAATGGGATTGCCTTTCGGGTTATGAGTTTATCTTATAGGCGTGGTCGTTATTCCACTTCCTTGATTTTGTCAACGATTTGCTTCTCTATCTCCTCGCAAAGCTCTGGGTTGTCCTTGAGAAGTTGCACGGCAGCGTCGCGACCTTGTCCGAGTTTCGAACCGTTGTATGAGAACCAACTGCCGCTCTTGCCCACGATGTCGTTTTCCACGCCAAGGTCAAGAATCTCTCCGGCCTTGTTGATGCCTTGCCCGAAGAGAATGTCAAACTCGGCCTTGCGGAATGGAGGCGCGACTTTGTTTTTCACCACCTTCACACGCACGTGGTTGCCATATACGTTGTCGCCGTCCTTGAGGCTCGTCACGCGGCGAATGTCGATGCGCACGCTTGCGTAGAACTTCAGGGCGTTGCCGCCTGTTGTCGTTTCAGGGTTGCCAAACATCACGCCAATCTTCTCGCGCAGCTGGTTGATGAAGATGCAGCAAGTGTTTGTCTTTGAAATGGTGCCTGTGAGCTTGCGAAGGGCTTGGCTCATGAGGCGAGCTTGAAGGCCCACGGCAGAGTCGCCCATGTCGCCCTCAATCTCCTTCTTGGGTGTCAGTGCCGCCACGGAGTCGACCACGAGAATGTCTACCGCCGAGGAAGAGATGAGCTGGTCGGCAATCTGCAAGGCTTGCTCACCGTTGTCGGGCTGCGAGATCCAGAGGTTGTCCACGTCCACGCCGAGCTTCTCTGCATAGAACCTGTCGAAGGCGTGCTCAGCGTCGATAAACGCCGCTATGCCTCCACGCTTTTGCGCCTCCGCGATGGCGGTGATGGCGAGAGTGGTCTTGCCTGATGACTCCGGACCATATATCTCAATGATTCTGCCGCGAGGGTAACCGCCCACGCCCAAGGCAAGGTCAAGGCCTATGGATCCCGTGGGTATGACCTCCACGTTCTCCACCTTCTCGTCGCCCATGCGCATGATGGATCCCTTGCCGAAGTCCTTTTCTATCTTTGTCATGGCGGCTTGCAAGGCTTTCATCTTGGCCTGCTTCTCCGCTTTCAGCTGCTCAGCCTGCTTGTCGGTCTGGTTGGCGGCAGCCGCTTGTTCTTCTGTCTTTGCCATATTGATTGTCGGTCTATAATTCAATGTCTTTGTCAAACTCCTCGTGCCAAGGCAGGCCTTGCTTGCCGAGCTCCTCAAGGAATGGGTCTGGATCGAACTCCTCCACGTTGAACACTCCAGCCTTCTTCCAGATGCCTTTGAGGAACATCATGGCGCCAGTCATCGCCGGCACGCCAGTGGTGTAGCTCACGCCTTGCATTCCGGTTTCCTTGTAGGCTTCCTGGTGCTTGCAGTTGTTATATATATAATATGTGTGCTCCTTGCCGTCTTTCAAGCCACGTATCCTGCATCCGATGCTTGTCTCGCCGTCGTAGTTCTCGCCAAGGTCCTGCGGGTTGGGCAACACGGCCTTGAGGAATTGCAGCGGCACGATGCTCACCTTCACCGTCTTTGTCGGGTCATCGGCGAGAGGAGCCTCATAGGTGATGGGGTCGATGCGGCCCATGCCCGTGTCCTCGATGACGCGCAGGTGGGTGAGGTATTCCTGGCCGAATGTCATCCAGAAGCGTCCGCGCTTGATGGTGGGATAGTTCTTTACGAGGCTCTCCAGCTCCTCATGATGCATCAAGTAGCTGTCGCGAGGGCCGATGTTAGGATAGTTGATGTCGCGATGCACGGCGAGCGGCGCCGTCTCAATCCATTTGCCATTCTCATAATAGAGACCCTTCTGAGTTATCTCACGGATGTTGATTTCAGGGTTGAAGTTGGTGGCGAAAGCCTTGTGGTGATTACCGGCGTTGCAGTCCACGATGTCAAGGTATTGTATCTCGTCGAAATAGTGCTTGGCGGCGTAGGCGGTGAACACTTGCGACACGCCCGGGTCGAATCCGCAGCCGAGTATTGCCGTGAGGCCAGCCTTCTCGAAGCGGTCCTTGTAGGCCCACTGCCATGAATACTCGAAATGAGCCTCGTCTTTTGGCTCATAGTTGGCAGTGTCGAGATAGTTGCAGCCGCACGCCAGGCAAGCGTCCATGATGCTCAGGTCTTGGTAGGGCAGGGCGAGGTTGATGACCAGGTCGGGCTTGTAGCTGTTGAACAGCTTGGTGAGCTGCTCCACGCTGTCGGCGTCAACCTCAGCAGTCTTGATGTCCATCTTGTAGCCTTTGGCATGGATGGCATTGACCAAGCGGTCGCATTTCTCCTTGTGGTGCGAGGCTATCATAAGCTCGCCAAACACGTCGGTGTTTTGTGCTATCTTGAAGGCGCACACGGTGGCTACGCCTCCAGCTCCAATCATTAAAACTCTATTGCTCATGTCTTATGCTTTGTTTTACGTTCTCAGTTATCTTTCTTGTTTCCAGCCACGTGTTTTGCGTGGCGTTCATTGCCCCGGCTTAATCTCATCGCCCCTGATGCCCAAGGCGTTCATCAATGAGTAGCCCAATATCTCTTGCCGGAAATTGCCGCCTGGCATTGGCTGCATGGCGAAAAGCGTTATGTGCTTATCCTCTGGGGCGTTGCGCAGGGAATTGGCTATTTCCTCATATATACTGCCTTCTTCGCCGTTGGGCACGATCATCAATCGTTTCACCTCGTCGTGCTCAAGAATCATGCTTATGGTGTCGAGGAGGTAATCGTCCTTGCTGAACGTGTCGCCCGCGGCATAGGAATTGACGAGAAACTCGCCAAGGTTCTTGTCGTTGAAAGCCTGCCCGTTGAGCTCCGCCTCAAAGGAAGAGGGATTGAAATTGTCGAGACGTGACACGTGCTTCTCATGCACGAGCACGAGTTGTGTCTCGTGTGGCTTGCCGTCATCGCGCAGTCCGCCGTCCAGGGCAATGTCCACGGCCCATTGGCTGAGGTCTGCCTTGCTTATGCGACGGCCAATCATGCGCTCAAACTGCACCGAGAGTTGAAATGCCACGTAGTCTATATAGTCGGCATCGGCGAGGATGATGTTCTCGCTGAGCTTTACGTTGCTCGCTTCTTGTGGGTTCATCTTTATGGTTTATGTGTCTTTTGTGTATAAGGCAGCGCCTTATCCTCTGCAAAGATA
>DAINOS010000004.1:0-1476 GCA_036743855.1 Prevotella sp.
ATTGAAAATGTATTGAACGCCTTAAAAGGCATACGGATACTGAGTATAAAGAAGGACAAATCTTTATACGACCCTGAAAATGGTGCTTTTCTAAAGGACAGCATTATAGAAAATATTGATGATGTGAAAAAAGGTAAAGAGAAAACCTATTCCTTTGACAATCCCGATGAGGCGATGAAATGGTTGGAATGTGAATAAACGGCAACTTAAATTTCGTTTCAGGCATTGCACGGCTTTTTCCTCTCATGGGATCCAAAAGATTATAATGACGGCCGTGCGCTACGCTAATGAAAAGCCGTTGCCATCCGGGGTGCTGACGGGCACATATATTTTAATTCATGCTCCGGCTCGCAAAATGCCCTTGTTTACCACAACGACCTCATTAACGCCCAGCACTATGACATTATGCCTTTGCTTTAATCTCAGTCGTTCATCTTGGCTGACCACAAAAGAGTCAAATGGTGGTGTCATATGCGAAGGCATGGAGATATTGAGGAAAGAGCGGCATTGCTTAGAATTGATCACCCCTTGCTCTTCCAATAATTGCCAAGAATCCAACAATTGCTGATATGCTTTCAACGCATTCTGGCTATTATTAGGCTCCTTGTCCAATCCATACTTCAACTCGCAAAGCAAGAGCCAACCACCTTCAACAACGTCCTTGCAACGGAACATGCACTCACAATCGCTTCTTCCTTGCGGAAAGCAATTCCGTTTTTGTCAGAAAGATGAAAAGCAGGGATATCAGTAATTGGCAGAGCTGAAATCACGACTCCTTTTTGATACTCTTTAGGCAGGTGCTTGGTTGTTTCCGTATAATCAGCCACCCAAGCATCACCTTCAAATACTTCCACCCCACGAAAAATATGCTCCAAATCAATCATAATAAACGGAATAATTGGTAAAGTCATTCATAACTGATTTCATGACCCTGTCAAAATAATTGCTTCTTATTAACCCATCAGCATCTTGAAGGGTATGATTCCGCTCATCTACGCTTGAAGACAATTCTCCATCACGCAACTCCCACACGCCTACCTCTTTAGGATCCACCCAGCAGGTTCTATGCTCCAACAAGACCTCATCATCTTGCGGAATCTTATCTTTGACAAGATAGCCCAACATACAGTTGTTGAGGGCATAAAGTATATAGGGGCTGTGAGTGGATATAAACAAGCCATCCTTGTGGACGCCCGTATTAGTTAGGAGTTGACAAATCATATCGACCTGAGTCTGAGGAAACAAACTCAATTCTGGCTCTTCCAGATAAATATCAGAATATGAATTCTGAGTATAAGCATCCACCAACGCCTTACACTCCTCGAACTCACTCTTCGAGGCAAAAGCCAATTTGCCCATACCGATTTTTCCTATGTATGGGGAAGACTCTCCCACTCTATCCATCAAGCCATCCTTAAACCTACGGGCGTAAATGTGTTGCAACACATCTTCGTTTTCCGCTTCCCTAGACACGGA
>DAINOS010000004.1:1508-2266 GCA_036743855.1 Prevotella sp.
GTTTATACTGTTTATCAAAGAGATAATCCAAATAGACCCACATCGGAACCACAGACTGCAATCCGCTTGAGGCATTCGTGAAGTCGATTACATCACCATTCCTTAATCGAATATAGTCTGACTTGTTTTCTTTATCATAATAGTAAGACACGCCAAGCCCCAATATAGGGAGCGCCTTCTCTTTAAGATAAGACATTCGCGTGAGATTCCAATCGGAAACAAAATTCAGGATATTGGAGTTGCCCAAACGCACATCCAACCAGTTTGGAACAACTGCCACCAAGTTACGCTCAGCTGGGATATATGAAATGCGACTACGATGATAGTTCCAGCGCCCCTCCTCATTCCAATTCACATCAAAACATCGCCTGTCGAAATCGCAGACAAAGGATACATGTTCAGATTTGTAAGAGAATTTACTTCCCTGCCTCAAGAATCCATTCAGCTTATGGAAATCCACAAGGTTCCGCTCTACATACGCAAAGTCGACAAAACCATTCTTTCCTTGCTCAAGTTCTATCCTTTTCTCTGCCCAAGCACAGAAACACGCGATTTTCAAGACGCAGCTTTTTCCCGCGCTCTGAGGCCCCATGATGACGTTGATGCGCTTCAGCTTCAATTCCACATGAGAAATTGGTCCTATATTGTTTATAACAAGTTGTCTCATAATTTCTCGTATTTATGAGACAAAATAAAGAAATTAAATCGAGACTTGCAAATTTTTAAGCATAAACTTTCCTTTTCTCATATTTTTAATT
>DAINOS010000004.1:2276-18491 GCA_036743855.1 Prevotella sp.
AAGATTTTAAAGATGTCGGCTTCGCCGATTACATATACCATAATGCCTTGCAGGAGGAGCCTATGTAAGTGATTTGTTTATCAACACGTAGCCGCCTTGCGGCATAACAATCTTTCAAATCTTTTTAGAGTGTGAAAATCAGCAAGGAAGCAGATTTTAGCCACTTGTATCAACATAGAACCCTTTTTAATTTGCCAGTTTAAAATATTATTGCTAAATTTGCAAAGAAAATCATTTGAGCTATGACTGATGTCACAATATCACGATGTCACGATAAACAATATGGTAGATAACATAGGTCTAACAGACGCGGAAATGCAGAAACTGGTCGCCGTGCTTGCAACGCAGCCTAATATTGAAAAGGCTATAGTATACGGCTCGAGGGCAAAAGGGACTAACAGGAAGTTCTCGGATGTTGACATGACGCTTGTCGGCAAGAATCTGACGCATAGCGACCTCAACCAAGTGGCCATGAAGATAGACGACTTGCTCTTGCCATACGAGTTTGACCTGTCTCTATATTCCTCTTTGACAAACGAGAACCTCTTGGAGCATATAAAGAGAGTGGGCAAAGTGATATACGAATCATAAGATTCGTTGGAACACGACAGGAAAAGGATAATTTTTGAGGAATCCATGCAATATTATTCTATCACGTGCGTTATTAGATAAACAAATAGAACTTAAATGCGAGATTTTATTCTTTATATAGGTGCAATGCTGATAAGCATGGGATGCGGATTCGCTTTTATCCCTTTAATAATAAAGTTTTGTCTTAAAAGAAAATTGTATGACATCCCCGACGGCAGAAAAATTCATAAAAAGCCAATACCGAGATTGGGAGGAATATCATTCGTTCCAGGTATGCTTCTTGCGTCTGTTGTCACGCTTTTTTTTATGAGCTCGGGGCAAGAAAGAACAATAAGCATTAGCCTATGGTCACTATATTTTTACATCAGCCTTCTCATTATATATTTTACAGGTATCATCGACGACATCATAGGGCTTAACGCAACCATAAAGTTTTCGGTAGAGATATTGGCAACTATCATAATGCCTGCAGCCAACTTGTATATCAACAATCTCTATGGATTGTTTGGCATATACACAATACCTTTTTGGATTGGAGCACCATTGACAATTCTGGTACTCGTATTTACGTGCAATGCCATAAACTTAATTGACGGCATTGATGGTTTGTCGTCTTCGCTCACCATAGTTGCATTGGCAGGATTCCTCGTTTGTTTCCACGCGGAAAGGCTCACCTATTATTGTATAATGATTTCAGCCTTAATTGGTGTCTTGGTCTCATACCTCCATTATAACTTATTTGGCAATGCCGAAAAGCACAAGAAAATATTCATGGGCGATTCCGGCAGCCTCAGCCTTGGCTTTATCCTCGGTTTTCTTGCCATAAAACTTTGCATGGACACGTCTCATGCTGTATACAACCCACACAGGATAGTATGGGCGTGGTCGTTTCTGGCAGTGCCATGCTTCGATGTGATACGTGTCTTTTTCTTTCGCATCATGCACGGACGGTCACCGTTTCAACCCGACAAGAAGCACATTCATCATAAGCTCTTAGCGTGTGGACTCAGCCAGCACAAAGCACTGATAACGATAGTCTCACTGCAACTTCTAATCATGGCTACAAGCTATGTTTTAGTTGACACTATTTCCCCAACAGCCATTTTCATCATTGACGCTGCGCTATATACAACGGTTAATCTCATAGCTAACCATATCATACGTCAGAAAAATGTCATGGTAGAAAGCAAGTAACGTAAAGAGGATGAAACGGACATTCGATTTCATACTGGCCTTGGCATGTATCATAATCTTTTCTCCGCTCATGCTTATATGTGCGATTGCCATAAGAAGAGAAGACGGGGCTCCTGTAATATATAGCCAAGAGCGCATTGGACTACATGGCAAACCATTCATGATCTACAAGTTTAGGACCATGAAAAAGAACGCTGAGGGTGATGGTATTCCACAGTTGATGGAAGTCCCAAACGATCCAAGACTGACGTATGTCGGCAACAAACTTCGCAAGCATCATCTTGATGAGTTGCCTCAGCTTTGGAACGTGCTCAAAGGCGACATGGCGTTTGTCGGGCCACGACCGGAACGGCAATACTATATCGACCAGATAATGCAGCACGACAAGCGATACAGGTATCTCTACCAGATACGGCCGGGCGTGACATCGTATGCCACATTATATAATGGCTACACCGACACCATGGACAAGATGCTCCGCAGGCTCGACCTCGACCTCTATTATCTTGAGCACCGCTCATGGCTGTTCGACGCGAAGATACTTTTCAAGACATTCACCAATATCGTTTTCGGCAAAGTGTTTTAAGAGTCGCCGCACACGGATTAAAAATATTTTAAAGATGTCGGCTTCGCCGATTACGCATACCGCCTTTTATAAACGCTATGTAAGGTAGGACTCTGCACATTGTCATCGCGTAGCCGCTTGCGGCGTAGCTATCCTTCAAATCTTTTTAATCCGTGTGACAGAAAGACGCGCACACGAATCAGCATAGAACCCAAATATTTTTGAAGAAATCATCCTCATACAGTGAAATCCAGTAAACACCAATCACTGCATTCCGCATGAATTATATGAGCAATCTTTCGTTAGAGCTTCTAAAAACACGGCGACAATTACACATTGATACAAATACTGACCAATCAAGCAACATAATCATCTTTATCGCGCACTTTTTATTGCAAATCATTATCTTATTGTTAAAAATAAGATAGAGATTGAATAAAATGGCGATTTCGCTTTACATTTAGTGATATATTTATTAATTTTGCAAACGAATTGATAGGTAAAACACAAAAACATTAGCAAATGCAAACAAATGGACTGTACAACAGTTCCTACGAGCATGACGCTTGTGGCGTAGGAATGGTAGTTAACATCCATGGCGGAAAGAGTCACCAGCTTGTAGACGACGCCCTGAAGGTTCTTGAGAACCTGCGTCACCGCGGTGCCGAGGGTGCCGACGGCAAGACGGGCGACGGAGCTGGCATACTGCTGCAAATTCCCCATGAGTTTATCCTTCTCCAAGGCATACCGGTACCCGAGAAAGGAAAGTATGGCACTGGCCTCATCTTCCTGCCAAAGGATGAGAAACGCCAGCAAGAGATTCTGTCCATCATGATTGAGGAGATTGAGCGCGAAGGCCTGCAACTGATGCACCTGCGCACCGTCCCTACCAACCCCGACTGCCTTGGCGAGGCTGCCGCCGAATCGGAACCTGCCATAAAACAGGTGTTCATCACCGGTGTTTCCGACGACAAGGTGGCCGTGTTCGAGCGTATGCTCTATCTCATCAGGAAGAAGATAGAGCGCCGGATACACGACAAGGATTTCTACATTTGCTCTCTGTCAAGCAAGAACATCGTTTACAAGGGCATGCTGTCGAGCCTACAGCTGAGACAGTATTACCCTGACCTCACCAACAGCTATTTCACGAGCGGCCTGGCATTGGTCCACAGCCGATTCTCCACAAACACGTTCCCCACGTGGTCGCTCGCCCAGCCTTTCCGCCTCTTGGCGCACAACGGTGAGATAAACACCATCCGCGGCAACCGCTCATGGATGAAAGCGCGCGAGGCAGTGCTCTCATCGGATGCCTTGGGCGACATCCACGAGATCTCGCCAATCATCCAGCCCAACATGAGCGACTCGGCAAGTTTGGACAACGTGTTCGAGTTTTTCGTCATGAACGGCATGTCGCTGCCGAAGGCCCTGAGCATCATGGTGCCGGAGAGCTTCAACGACAAGAACCCTATCACCGAAGACATCAAGGCTTTCTATGAGTATCACTCCATCCTCATGGAGCCGTGGGACGGTCCTGCCGCCCTGCTGTTCTCCGACGGTCGCTTCGCCGGTGGCATGCTCGACCGCAATGGCCTGCGCCCGGCCAGGTACACCATCACCAAGACGGGCACGATGGTCGTGGCGTCGGAGGTGGGCGTCATGGACTTCGACCCGACAGTCATCGCCGAGAAAGGACGCCTGCAACCAGGAAAGATACTGCTCGTCGACACGCAGGAGGGCAAGATATACTACGATGGCGAGATAAAAGACCGTCTCGCCCACGAGCACCCTTATCGCCAATGGCTCAATACCAACCGCATACAGCTTGAGAACATCCACACCGGCAGAAAGGTCAGCAACGCCGTGGAGAACCTTGAGGCCAAGGAAGTGGAGTTTGGCTTTGGCGAGGAAGACGTGACCGACACGCTCATCCCGATGGCCATCAAGGGTCAGGAGCCCACGGCCTCGATGGGCAACGACACGCCTCTCGCCGTGCTCTCCGACCAACCACAGATTTTCTTCAACTATTTCCGCCAGCAGTTCGCGCAGGTCACCAACCCTGCCATAGACTCCATCCGCGAGCAACTCGTGATGAGCCTGACGGAATATATCGGAAGAGTTGGCACGGGAATCCTCAACCCCAACGAGACCAACTGCAAGATGGTGCGCTTGCCCCACCCCATCCTTACCAACAGCCAGCTCGACATCCTGCAAAACATACGCTACAAGGGCTTCAACACTCGCAAGCTCAGCATCTGTTTCGTACCGTCGCCCAAGGGCACGGAGCATCCTGGCGAGGCTCTGCGCGAGGCTTTGGACAAGCTCTGCCACGACGCGGAGAAGAGCGTGGACGAGGGCTTCAACTATATAATACTTTCCGACCGCGATGTCGACAAGGATCACGTGGCAATTCCTTCGCTCCTTGCCGTCAGTGCCGTGCACCACTACCTCATCAACGTGGGCAAGCGTGTGCAGACTGCGTTGATCGTGGAGAGCGGCGAGATACGCGAAGTGATGCACGCAGCATTGCTTCTCGGCTATGGCGCATCGGCCCTGTGCCCATACATGACCTACGCCATCCTCGACGACCTCGTGAAGGAAGGCAAGATTCAAGAAAACTACGCTACGGCAGAGGCCAACTACATAAAAGCCGTGAAGAAAGGCTTGCTCAAGATAATGGCCAAGATGGGCATTTCCACCATCCGCTCTTATCGTGGAGCGCAGATATTCGAGTCTATCGGCTTGTCGGAGGGACTGCTCCGAACCTATTTCGGCACCGAGACGAGCACCGTAGACGGCATTGGCCTCGACACGATAGCACGCGACGCCGTGGCGTTCCACGACAAAGCCTTGAAAGAGGCCAACACCGACACTGAGCATCCACTGCCCAACCTCGGACAGTTCCACTGGCGCGAGGACGGCATCAAGCACGCATGGAACCCAGAGACCATCGCCACGCTTCAGCTCGCCACGCGCACCGGCAACTACGAGACCTTCAAGAAGTTTGAGAGCCTCGTCGACAACAAGCCAGAGCCACTGTTCCTGCGCGACTTCCTCGATTGGAAGCGCAACCCTATCGACATCGACAAGGTGGAGCCTGTCGAGAAGATCGTAAAGCATTTCGTCACGGGCGCAATGTCATTCGGTGCCCTTTCCGCCGAGGCTCACGAGGCTCTCTGCCTTGCCATGAACGCCCTTGGCACAAGGTCGAACACCGGTGAGGGCGGCGAGGACAACGCGCGCTACCACGCCAAGGTCGACGGCATCAGCCTATCGTCGAAGACCAAGCAGGTGGCTTCTGGGCGTTTCGGCGTGACGACAGAATATCTCGTCAACGCCGAGGAGATACAGATTAAGGTGGCACAAGGCGCGAAGCCTGGCGAGGGTGGTCAGTTGCCTGGATTCAAGGTGAACCAGATTATCGCCAAGACCCGCAACTCCATACCTGGCATATCCCTTATCTCTCCACCGCCTCACCACGACATCTACTCAATCGAGGACCTCAAGCAGCTCATCTTCGACTTGAAGAATGTCAACCCCAAGGCAGCCATCAGCGTCAAGCTCGTTGCAGAGAGTGGCGTTGGCACCATCGCCGCCGGCGTGGTCAAGGCAAAGGCAGACCTCGTGGTCGTGTCGGGTGCCGAGGGCGGCACTGGCGCAAGCCCGGCATCGTCGATGCGTTTCGCCGGTATCTCGCCTGAGATTGGCATAGCCGAAACGCAACAGACCCTCGTTAAGAACGGACTGCGTTCGCTCACACGCCTGCAAGTGGACGGACAGATGAAGTCTGCACGCGATGTCATCATCATGGCATTGCTCGGAGCCGAGGAGTTCGGCTTCGGCACGGCACCGCTCATCACCCTTGGTTGCGTGATGATGCGCAAGTGCTCATCCAACACGTGTCCGATGGGCGTGGCAACACAAGACGAGCGACTGCGCAAGCACTTCCGTGGCGACTACCACTACGTGATAAACTACTTCAAGTTCCTCGCACAGCACGTGAGAGAGTATCTCGCCGAAATGGGATTCACAAGCCTCAACGACATCATTGGCCACACCGAGCTCCTACAAAGGCGCGACACGTCAAAGATTTGGGCAAAGGCCCCGGCAAACGTGCAAGCCAAATGGGACAGCCTCAACTTCTCGCGCATGGAGAAGAAGGAGACTGGCGACGTTAGCCTCTATTGCACTAAGACACAAGACCACGAGCTCACCAATCTGCTCGACCAGCAAATTATCGCTGGCGCACAGAAGTCAATACAAGACAAGGAGGAGGTCAATCTCGACTTTGCCATTCGCAACACCAACCGTGCCGTGGGAGCAATGCTCTCTGGTATCATAGCCGAGAAATACGGCGAGGCCGGACTGCCCAACGACACCATCAACGTGCGCTTCAAGGGCTCAGCCGGTCAGAGCTTCGGCGCGTTCCTCGTGCACGGTGTCAACTTCAAGTTGGAGGGCGAGACCAACGACTACTTCGGCAAAGGTCTCTCTGGCGGTCGCATCAGCATCCTGCCGCCTATCAGGTCCAACTTCAACGCCGAGGACAACATCATCGCTGGCAACACCGGCCTTTACGGTGCCACCACTGGTGAGCTTTATGTCAACGGCAAGGTCGGCGAGCGTTTCGCCGTGAGAAACTCTGGTGCCATAGCCGTGGTAGAGGGAGCTGGCGACCACTGTTGCGAGTATATGACCGGCGGACGCGTGGTCGTGCTCGGAAAGACAGGGCGCAACTTCGCAGCAGGTATGTCTGGCGGCGTGGCTTATGTCTGGGACAAAGATCACGACTTCGACTATTATTGCAACATGGGAATGGTTGAAATCAACCTCGTAGAGGAGACCACATACCGCAAGGAGCTGCACGAGCTCGTGCGCCAGCACTATCTCTACACGGGTTCTAAACTCGCCAGGACGATGCTCGACGACTGGAACCGCTACATCGAGGACTTCATCCAGGTGGTGCCTATCGAGTACAAGCGCGTGCTGCAAGAGGAGCAGGTGAAAAAGCTCCAGCAGAAGATTTCCGACATTCAAAGAGACTATTAATATAATGTCGGATGTTAAATCATTAATCAATTAGACATTAAGACACATGGGTAATCCAAGAGGATTTTTGGAGGTAGAGCGTAAAGAGGCCGGCTACCGTCCAATACATGATAGAATACACGATTTCGGCGAGGTGGAGCAGACGCTCAACTCGCGCGACAGGCAGTTGCAGGCAAGCCGATGCATGGATTGCGGCGTGCCGTTCTGCCACTGGGCATGCCCACTCCACAACAAGATGCCGGAATGGAACGACGCATTATATAAAGGTGATTGGAAACTCGCCTACGAGTTGCTCACCGCCACAAACGACTTCCCTGAGTTCACGGGACGCGTTTGCCCTGGCCTTTGCGAGAAGGCGTGCGTGCTCAACCTCATGGAGCACGAGCCCACGACAAACCGCGAGAACGAGGCAGCCATCATCGAGCACGCCTACAACGAGGATTTCGTGCATCCGCACATTCCCGAGCGAAACGGCAAGAAGGTGGCAGTGGTCGGGGCAGGTCCTTCCGGATTAAGCGTAGCGACACAGCTGAACCAAAAAGGCTATGAGGTAACGGTGTTTGACGCTCGCGAGAATGCCGGTGGACTGTTGCGCTTCGGCATCCCCAACTTCAAGCTCAACAAGGCTCTCATCGACAGGAAGATGGAATACCTGAAGTTGGAGGGCATAAAGTTCGAGTTTGGCGTGATGCTGGTTCCTGTCAACCCAACGGAGCCGGTAAACATACAAAACGACAACACTTTGGGCAACACCAAGAAGACTACCGTGGAACAACTCTCAAAGGAGTTCGATGCCGTGGTGGTCTGCACGGGCACACCGCAAGCTCGCGACCTCAAGATTCCCGGACGCGACTTGAAAGGCGTGTATTTCGCGCTTGAGATGCTTTCACAACAAAACAGGGTGCTCATGGGCGAGGAGTTCACCAAAGACCAGCTCGTCAACGCCAAGGGCAAGGACGTGCTCGTCATCGGTGGTGGCGACACGGGTTCTGACTGTATAGGCACAGCCCACCGTCAAGGTTCCAAGAGCGTGACCCAAATAGAAATCATGCCCAAGCCCGTGGATGGCCCCGATGACCCGAAGAACCCTTGGCCTAACTGGCCACGCACCCTCAAGACCACGTTTGCGCACGAGGAGGGATGCACGCGTCGCTGGAACATCAACTCGCTTGAGTTCCTTGGCAAGAACGGGAAACTGACTGGCGTGAAAGTGCAGGAAATCACGTGGGTGCCCAACCCCGATGGCGGACGCCCACTGATGAAACCAGCCAAAGAGCCCGAGATCATCAAGGCCGACATGGTGTTGCTCGCCATGGGATTCCTCAGGCCACAACAACCAGAATATCCAGCCAACGTTTTCGTTGCGGGAGACGCCGCCAATGGTGCCAGCCTTGTCGTCAGGGCATTGGCAAGCGGAAGAAAAGTTGCTGCTGAAGTAGATAGTTACTTGCGAAAGTAACCAACCTATCAATTTATAATTTTTGGCAGAGGCAGGGCACCGGTGGGTGTCCTGCCTTTTTTTCTGCCAAAAATAGCATTTCACATAACATAAATCAAGAAAAAACAAAAAACAAAAAATCTTTTTCCGAAAAAGTGACATAACATTCAGAAAAAACACATAACTTTGCAACAGGTATTAAGCAAAAACAAATAACTAACACTATGAAAAAAGCGATTTTGGCTTTGGCCATTGTAGCCCTTGGCTGTGGTAGCGCAAGCGCACAGGAAGGACTGCAGAAAGCGAAATTTCTCGACAATTGGTATTTTGGTGCCAAGATTGGTGTTTCTACACCTCTTACATTTAACCACACGTTCCCACTCAATCCCAACTTTGGCTTGAAACTCGGCAAGAACTTCTCACCTGTATTCGGTGCCAACGTTGAGGCTTTGGCCAACTTCGGTGACAACCGTTTCGTGGCTCAAATTCCTGAGAACCTGGTTCTCAACTCCAAGACTTTCGTTAAGTCATTCAACTTCGGCTTGAACGGAACCATCAACTGGACTAACCTGTTCCTCGGCTACAACGAGAACAAGGTCTTCGAGCTTGGCACTGAGCTGGGTATTGGCCTGACTAAGTACTATGGCGACAAGGTCATCAATGAGGATGGCAACGTTGGTGACAACGATGACCTCACCGCCAAGACTTCCATGACTTTCGCATGGAACATCGGTGGCGCAAGCAAGCCTCTGCAGCTGTACATCGAGCCGGGTATCTATTGGAACCTGACCCACGGACCTAAGGATGCTGTGCAGTTTGACAAGCGCTGCGCTCAGCTCGCCCTTCAGGTTGGCTTCAACTACAAGTTCAAGACTTCAAACGGCACTCACAACTTCAAGAAGATCGACATCACTCCTCTGAACGACGAGATCAATGACCTTCGCGCTCAGCTCGCACAGAAGCCTAAGGAGGTCGTGAAGGAAGTAGTGAAGGAAGTTCCTGTTGAAAAGGAGACCACAAAGACCAACACCGTCCGCATCGACAACCTCTTCTTCGTAACATTCCAGCAGGGCAAGTCAGCCCTCGTTCCAGAGATGAAGAAGGCTCTCAACAGCATCAAGAAGGGCAGCCACGTGGAGATTGTTGGTACCGCTTCTCCAGAGGGTTCCAAGGAGCTCAACGACCGTCTGTCTCAGGCTCGTGCCGATGCAGTGGCAAGCTACCTGAAGACTCGTGGCGTTATCGTCGACAGCGCTTCTGGTAAGGGCGTACAGGGCGTGACATCAAACCGTCTCGCCGTGGTTTACGTGAAGTAAGAATAATACTTACGACCAAATATAAGCGGAGCAGATTCTGTCTGCCCCGCTTTTTTGTTTTGCATACTCGGGAGAAATAATTTTATCGTCAAAAAAGCGATTAATGACATATTCTTTGTAACTTTGCAAGCAAAAGAAAAACTATTTAAACATACACAGAGTCATGCTTACATTAAAGCTCATTACCGAGGAGACAGAGCGCGTGGTTAAAGGATTGGAGAAGAAACATTTCCCCAACGCGCGCGAAGCAGTGGAAAAAGTACTCGAATACGACAAGATACGCCGTGAGACGCAACAAAAGCTCGACAGCAACAAACAGCAGCAAAACCAGCTCTCAAAGCAGATCGGCGGACTGATGAAAGAGGGGAAGAGAGACGAGGCCGAGAAGATCAAGGCTCAAGTGGCTGATCTCAAGGCCGACGACAAGGCCCTTCAGGAGCTCTACGACAAGGCTCAGGCCGACATGACCAACGAGCTTCTCGACATTCCAAACATCCCCAACGATAAGGTGCCAGAGGGCAAGGACGCTTCAAGCAACGTCGTCATCAAGGAAGGCGGCGTGAAGCCAGAGCTGCCAGAGGGCGCGCTTTGCCATTGGGACTTGCTCAAGAAGTTCAATCTCGTAGACTTCGACCTCGGTGTCAAGATTACGGGTGCCGGCTTCCCTGTCTATATCGGCAAAATGGCCCGCTTTCAGCGTGCGCTTGAGGCTTTCTTCCTCGACGAGGCCCGCAAGGCCGGCTACGTGGAGATTCAGCCTCCTTACGTGGTGAACGAGGCTTCAGGCTACGGCACAGGTCAGCTCCCCGACAAGGAGGGTCAGATGTATCATGCCAACCTCGACAACCTCTTCCTCATCCCTACCGCCGAGGTGCCTGTCACGAACCTCTTCCGCGACGAGATTCTCGACGAGAAAGACCTGCCTATCAAGCGTTGCGCTTACTCTGCTTGCTTCCGTCGCGAGGCTGGCTCTTACGGCAAGGACGTGCGTGGCTTGAACCGTCTGCACCAGTTCGACAAGGTGGAAATCGTTCGCATCGACACACCTGAGCACTCTTACCAGTCATGGCACGAGATGCTCGACCACGTGGAGGGCTTGCTCAAGAAGCTGGAGCTTCCTTATCACCTCCTGTTGCTCTGCGGTGGCGACATGAGCTTCACGTCAAGCATCTGTGTCGACTTCGAGACATGGTCTGCCGCGCAGAAGCGTTGGTTGGAAGTGAGCTCCACGAGCAACTTCGAGAGCTATCAGGCAAACCGTCTGCACTGCCGCTTCCGTCGCTCCGACAGCAAGAAGATTGAGCTCTGCCACACGCTCAACGGTTCCGCGCTCGCATTGCCGCGCATCGTGGCCACAATCCTGGAGAACAACCAGACTCCTGAGGGCATCCGCGTGCCGAAGGTGCTCGTGCCTTATTGCGGATTCGAGATGCTCGACGACAAGAACGACTAATAAGAAAGAATCTTTATCAGGCTCTCTTTGAGATGCCTATATCGCCAAGGCCGGGATTTGAGAAAAAAGTCTCGGCCTTTTTTCTGACCTTTGCACACGACTATCATCACCAATCGCTCAAATCCATACGATAAATGAAAAACACAAGATTACTCATAGTCGCCTTTCTCGCATGCCTTTTGCCATCGGCCTTGTTTGCCGACAACTATGCGCGAAAAGTGAACACCCTGATAGGAACCGACTACACCGGCAA
Organism: Prevotella sp.; assembly: GCA_036743855.1. Lineage (GTDB taxonomy): Bacteria > Bacteroidota > Bacteroidia > Bacteroidales > Bacteroidaceae > Prevotella. The sequence goes on from DAINOS010000004.1 coordinate 14,133, forward strand.
CACGTATCCTGGAGCACAAGCCCCCTTTGGCATGGTGCAGCTCAGCCCCGACAATGGCTTGCCAGGATGGGATCGGATAGCCGGATACTTCTATCCCGACAGCACCATTGCCGGCTTTAGCCACACCCACCTGTCGGGCACTGGCGCGGGCGACATGTACGACATCTCGTTCATGCCCGTCACGCTGCCAGTTCGTGAGGGCAAGGCTCCATTGGGCGTATACTCGCGCTTCAGCCACAAGGACGAGACGGCGCATGCTGGTTATTATCAAGTGAGGCTTACCGATTATGACATCAACGTGGAGTTGACGGCGACACCACGCTGTGGCGTGCAACGCTACACGTTCCCCACAAACGGCAAGGAGCGCATGGTCATCCTCAACCTCGCCAAAGCCATGAACTGGGATGCCACGACCGACTCTAAAATCGTGGTGGTCGACTCGTTCACCATCGAGGGTTATCGATTCTCCGACGGATGGGCGCGCAACCAGAAGGTGTGGTTTCGCACGCGTTTCTCGCAGCCCATGCAGTCGGTGGAGATAGAGAAAACAAAACTCGACGGCCACAAAGACGGTGAGGGCGTAGTGGCACACATACGGTTCGCCACAAATGGGGCAAGCCAGCTCACCGTGGCCACAGCCATCTCGCCAACGGGCACAGAAGGTGCCGCGAAGAACCTCAAGGCTGAGGTGGCGAACCTCGACTTCGACACCGTGCGCCAGCGTGCCGAAGACGAGTGGAACAAGGAGCTTGGAAGGATAGAGATAACAGGCGGTACCCGAGCTGAGCAGACCGTCTTCTATACAGCTCTCTACCATGCCATGATAGCCCCGACGCTGTTGTGCGACGTGGACGGAACGTACCTCGGCGCCGACAGGAAACCACACAAGACCACAGGCTGGAACAACTATGAGACCTGTTCCTTGTGGGACACCTATCGCGCCGCGCATCCGCTCTACGACCTCCTCATACCATCGCGCGCAAGCGACATGGTGAACTCGCTCTTGGCCTTCAGCAAGGAGAATGGCCGACTTCCCGTCTGGAACATGTGGTCATCGGAGACCGACATGATGATTGGCTACCATGCCGCGTCCGTGATAGCCGAGGCAGTGCTCAAGGGCGTGCCTGGAATCGACGAGAAAGAGGCACTGAAGCAATGCGTCAAGACCGCCAACCTGGACAGCTATCGTGGCATAGGGCTTTACAAGAAGCTCGGCTATGTGCCATACGATGTCAAGGAGCCTACGCTCGGCGACGACTGGTCGCTGTCGCGCACTTTGGAATACGCCTACGATGACGCGTGCATCGCCGCCCTTGCCAAGCACATGGGGAAGACCGGCATCTACAAGACCTTCGCCAAGCGAGCGCAAAACTATCGCAACGTCTACTGCAAGGCCAGCACGTTCATGCAGCCACGACGCTCCGACGGCACGTTCCAACCTTCCTATTCGCCCGACGACTACACCTCGCACATCTGCGAGAGCAACGGATGGCACTACATGTGGTCGGTGCAGCACGACATAAAGGGACTGGAGAAGCTCGTCGGCAAGAAGGTTTTTGCCGCGAAGCTCGACAGTTTCTTCACCTATACGCCAAAGGCAAACGCGGAGCTGCCGCTTTTCAGCACGGGCATGATAGGCCAATACGCGCATGGCAACGAGCCGAGCCACCACGCCGCCTACATATTCAACAAGATAGGACAGCCGCACAAGACACAGAGGTATGTGAGGGAAATTCTCACCAAACTGTACAATGACACGCCAGCCGGTCTTTGCGGCAATGAGGACTGCGGACAGATGTCGGCATGGTATGTGCTCAGCGCTTTGGGCTTCTACCCTCTCAACCCCGTCAGTTGTGAGTATGAGCTCGGCACTCCCCTCTTCAAGACCGCCACGCTGCACTTGGAAAACGGGAAGACACTCACCATCAAGGCAGAAAACTATTCGCCAGACAGGTACCTCGTCGATGGTGTCACGCTGAACGGGAAGCGTGTCAAGGGCACGGCCATCAAGCACAAGGACATGGTAAATGGCGGCACCTTGGTATTCGAGATGAAAAATCAATAAAGAGAAAATGTCACGTATGAAACACTTGACAAATTGCGACATCAAGTTGTTGGCCTTCGATGCCGACGACACGCTTTGGGACTGCCAAGGCCATTTCGACGAGGTGGAGGACAGCTATTGCCAACTGCTCTCTCGCTATGGCAGCAAGCAAGAGATAGCGGCGAGCCTCTTCAGCACCGAGACGGCAAACATGCCCCTTCTCGGCTATGGCAGCAAGGCCTTCACCATATCGCTCATCGAAAACGCCATAAAAGTGTCCAAAGGCAAGGTCGAGAGCGGCACCATAAGCGAAATCATCAATCTTGGCAAGAGCTTGCTCAGCATGCCAGCCACGCCACTGCCAGGCGTGGAACCTACGCTGAGGGCGCTTCGCGATTGCGGCAAATACGAGATGGTGGTCTTCACCAAGGGCGACAACCTTGACCAGGAAAACAAGTTCAAGCGGTCGGGGCTTTCGCATTTCTTCGACGACTGCATAGTGGTGGCCGACAAGACCGCGCACGAATACAAGCACCTCTGCCAGCTTTTCAACATCAATATCGACCAGCTGTGCATGGTTGGCAACTCGTTCAAGAGCGACATCTTGCCAGTGCTGAACCTTGGCGGATACGCCGTCCACGTGCCCTACGAGTTGCAATGGAAAATGGAAAGAGCCGAGGAAAACGGCTGTTTTCCCCGGCTCTTTCGCGTCAAATCGTTCAGCGACATCACAGCCCTAATTTAGTCTGCCTTGACGCCTTTCGGCTCTACGCTTGAATCGCGTCGGCTCCACGCTTGAATCGCATCGGCCTTACGCTTGAATCGCGACGTCTTTACACCGTTATCGCATCGGCTTTACACTGTTAAGCCAATGCGATATTTTTTTATCCTATCGTGATGATATACTCGCTCATGAAGCTGCTGCCCGGCAAGAGCTTGTTAATTAGGTATTTATCCTTAAACTCGCCGTCAAATTCAGCCCAGTCGGTCACGCCATACCACGGCTCAATGCAGACGAAAGGCGCGTGCTTGCCACACGGTGTCCAGATGCCCACGGCAGGGGTCTTGATGTCGAGCGTCACGTGCGGCTTGCCAGCCTCGTCAAGCAACTCTATATGGCGGAGCTGACTGTGGTCGAAGACGATGGCATCGTCCTTAAAACTGTCTTCCGTGAAACGGAAGAGCCCCTTGTCGGTCGCCACCTCATGATAGCCCTTGGTGAGGAAGCCATCCTTGCTGATGAACACGCGCATCGGTTCCGGATTGTCGAAACGGAGCGCGCCTTTCAGCGGCTCGCCTGCCTTTGCCCCGGGCACGCGGAAGGCAGGATGGCCGCCAATCTGGAAAAATATCTCCTTGTCGTCGGTGTTCTCCACGTGCCACACCACGTGAATCTTGTTGTCGGTCAATTTGTAGCTCACGGCAAGGTTGAAGTGGAAGGGATAGGCCTTCATCGTATCGGCGTTGTCGTGCAAGCCATACACCACCTGGCTGTCGCCCTTGGCAAGAAGCGTGAACTCGGTGTCGCGGGCGAAGCCGTGGCGTGAGAGCTCATACTCCCTGCCGCCGACACGATACTTGTTCTTCCATACCGTGCCCACGATGGGGAAAAGGATTGGCGAGCGCCGTCCCCAATATTTAGGATCGCCTTGCCAGAGATACTCCTCTCCCCCATTGTCCTTGATGCTTTGCAGCTCAGCCCCATGCTCCGAGATGGTAAGCGTGAGCTTGTCGTTCTTGATAGTTTCCATTATTCTCGATTTCTAATTGCGTTGGTCATCATGTGCCGCAGCTTACCTCATGCTAAACTGCGGCCTCTCTGTGAGCAAAGATAAGCATTTAACGTGAGTTTTAATTAATTCAGGGCAGAAAATATTTTGAGGCCGAATCATCACTTCTGCTTTAGAAGCCATTCCAGGGCAGAATATATATGAATACTTTTATTTTCAATGACAACGTCTCGTGTCGTTGTCATTGATATTAGCGTCAGATTGTCGCAATGCAATACCACTGACGCATTGACAAGCGAACTTGTTTCGCGTTTAAAAGTCTTGGCATTGTCAATATCGTATGCCACCTGTATGAGTTCTACGGCTTTATCTTGATTACATACCACAAAATCCACTTCTTTGGAACGAGGCGATGCTTTAAAATAGTATATATCCAAGAAATCATTGCTACATCGGCGCAGAAGTTCTATATACACCACATTCTCTAAACGCCAACCGATGTTTTCAGGCGCAAAAGAATTTTCTCGATTGTTTTGCAGACCAGAATCAACAATATAGGCTTTTGCGTTTCTTATTCTTTCCTTG
>DAINOS010000004.1:18501-36423 GCA_036743855.1 Prevotella sp.
GATGAGAGTCTGCTTGCCATGTGGCTTACGTAGTATTCTTTCCTTGCTTTTGAAAGAATACTTGGTAAGCAATTGTATTAGAAATGCTTGGCGCAAATAGTCTACGTATTTCTTAGTAGTCGTGTCTGTCAGTCCAAGCAATTTTGCCAATTCTTCATATTTAACCTCTTGACATACGTTGTTTATTAAATGATTGGCTATTTTTCGCAATGCATCAACATTACGGATATTAAATCGGCGTTGTATGTCTTTACTGACAATAGCCTCTATAAGACTCTGCACATATCCCCGTTTGTTACGCATATTCTGCATTTCCGGAAAGCCACCGTTCGAGATGTAGTCCATGAAAGCACGTTTCCTTTCAGCGTCAGCCTTTGTCGTGATGGAATTTGTATTTACCTTATGGATTTGGCAATATTCCTGAAACGAAAACGGGAACAGATGTATTTCGTTATAACGTCCCGTCAGGTGTGTTGCAAGTTCCCCACTTAACAATTTGGCATTGCTCCCCGTCACAACTATATGCAAGTTGGTGCGAAGAAGACGATTGACAAACAGATGCCAGCCTTCCACATCTTGTACTTCATCAAGAAAAATGTATTGTATGTCTGTACCATATACTTGATAGATGCATGAAAGCACCGTATTCAGATCTTCCGTCTGTAATTTTGCCAAACGGTCATCGTCAAAATTCGCATAGCCATACTTAACGCCATGTTCCAATAAGACTTTATGACAAAGCGTTGACTTTCCACTTCGCCTTACTCCAATCACGACCTGTGCAAGAGTACTGTCAAATTCGAACAGCCTCTCTTCATACCTATTAACCCATTGCTGTGGATTATAACCTTGCACATATTCTTTTTGCTCAGTCAGTACTTGTAATATAACTTTTTCTTCAATCATCATTCTCCTTTTTATTGCAAAGATATGATATTTTCCTCAATATCAAGCTTATAAGTAGACAAAACTTCGATAAAATGCATATTTTTAAGCTCCAAACTTCGATAAAATGCAAAAAGCAGCAGCTTAAACTTCGATAAAGTGCAATTTTCCATTGCCCCAAGTTCGATAAAACGCATTTAATTAAACGCCCAAGTTTCGGATTTAGATTGCAAACCGTCAGAGTGTATACTCTAAGAGCACCTATCTTTTGTCGTTTTCAATAGTCGCCCCAAGTGGTAAAGGCCAACTTTAATTGTTTTGCAACGACAAATAATTGTGTATATAAGCAAAAACGAGTATCTTTGCAACGCAAAGTCAAAAACAGGTGATATTTGCATAATAAAGACAAAAAGACATTTTATAATGAAACGTAAACTGACAGTAGTGTTGTGCCTTCTCGCCGCCATTGGCGTTTTTGGCCAAATCAACAGACCAAAGCTCGTCGTTGGTGTCGTGGTGGACCAGATGCGCTGGGATTACCTCTATTACTATTACGACCAGTATCGCAAAGACGGCTTGCGCAACCTCGTGGACCATGGCTTCAGCTTCGAGAACACGCTCATCAACTATCTCCCCGCCGTGACCGCCGTGGGACACTCCAGCATATACACGGGCAGCGTGCCGGCGCTGACGGGCATCGTGTCAAACAACTTCGACCTCAACGGCAAGTGGACTTACTGCTGCGACGACCCTGACGTGAAAAGCGTGGGGTCGAACAGCAAGGAGGGCATGATGTCGCCACGCAACCTCTTGGCAACCGGCATCGGCGACATGCTGAAGATAGCGACCAACTTCAATGGAAAGGTCATTGGCGTGGCGCTGAAAGACCGCGCCGCCATTCTCCCCGCTGGGCATGGTGCCGATGCCGCCTATTGGTGGGACACGTCGGCAGGACACTTTGTCACGTCCACTTATTATATGAACCAGTTGCCCGACTGGGTTAAGGAAGAAAACAAGAAGATTGGCACCAAGCCCAAGACAGAAGTCAAGACATCGGTAATGGGCATCACCAAGACGTTCCAGATGGCAGAGGCGGCACTTGAGAACGAGCACCTCGGGCAAGACTCCATCACCGACCTGCTCACCATCAGCGTGTCGTCGACCGACGCCATAGGCCATGTCTACGGCACTCGCGGCAAGGAGAACCACGACGTGTACATGGAGCTCGACAACCAACTCGCGCAGTTCATGAAGACGCTCGACGAGAAAGTGGGCAAAGGTCAATGGCTGATGTTCCTCTCTGCCGACCACGGCGGCTCACACAACCACAACTTCCTCAAGGCTCATCACATGCCGGCAGGTGGCTTGGACTTCCGCAACACGCTGAAGCCATACGAGGCTCAACTGGAACAGGAACTCGGGTTCACCCCCGTGATAAAGAAGGTGAACGACGGCTGGGTCTACATCAACGAGGACGGTGCCGCGAAAGCAGGAAAGTCCATGGACGACGTGAAGGCCGCCGTTTGCGCCAAGCTGCAGCAAAACGACAGCATTCTCTATGCCGTGGATTGCCAAAAAGTACTCACCACAACCGTGCCACAACCGATACGCGAGATGATTGTCAACGGCTATCGTCGCGGAAGAAGCGGCGAGGTGTTCATCGTGCCCAAGGCCGGCTGGGAAAACGTGAGCGGCTCCGACAAGTATATCGGCACCACCCACCAAGAGTGGAACCCTTACGACACCCACATCCCATTCGTGCTTTACGGATGGAACGTGCCACACGGACAGACATCGGCAGCAGTGCACATAACCGACATCGCGCCTACCATTTGCGCCATGTTGCACATCCAAATGCCAAACAGCTGCGTGGGTACGTCGAGGAGCGACTACCTGAAGAAATGAGATTCTCAGTAATTGAATAGGATGCCAACAATTGTCCCACACAAGCTTGCCGACAATGCCATTGAGCGATGGTACGTGTTTGCCGTGAGCTACAGGAAGGAGATGGAAGCCCAAGACGAGCTTTCCGCGCATGGCTTCCAGACCTACATACCCATGCGCTACTGCTTGCGCGACAGGCTTGGCAGAAAGACACGCGTGTTGCAACCTGCCATAGCCGGTCTCGTGTTCGTGAGGGGCGCAAGGAAAGACCTCATCAACTTCAAGGACACCAGCCGGCTGCGAGACTATATGTTCTTGAAATGTCACGTCATGAGAAACGGTACAACGAAATACGTGCAGGTTCGCGACAAGGATATGCTCAACTTCCAAAAGATAAACGACGTGGAAGGCGCGCAGCTCACGTATTTCAAGCCTGAGGAGCTCAACTTGGCTAAAGGCAGCGAGGTGAAAATCATGGACGGACCTTTTGAGGGCATCACAGGCATAGTGCAACGCTTGCCTGGCAAGCAAGGTCAATATCTCGTGGTCAGCTTGCCGGGCGTGGCTATTGCCGCGGTAAGCATAAAGCCGCAATATATCAGGCCAATAGCCGTGAACGTGAAGAAATCGGTCGACGTGGACAAAGACACGCAGACCCTAACGAGAATGGCCGTTGGCTTGCTCATGGGCAAGGGTTACGGCACGGCTGGAAGCCACGACCTCATCATTTGCGAGATTAGGCAAATGATGGAATCGCTCAAGACGTGCAAGACTTACCTTCCCAACGACAAGGCGCATTTCTTTTTCGCGTTCTACGCCGCGCGACTCGCGTTGGGAGAGGACACGGCGAAGAGCCGCACTGAACTCGAGAAGGTACTGCCAAGGTTAAAGGCAAACAACCTCATTTTGCCAATGGTCTGGCTCTTGTTCTATCTTGAAAGCCATGAGGAGGAGGAATTGAACAAGGCCAATGAAATCATTGCCAAGTGGAAACGCGAGCGCTATACCATTCCCCAGAAAAAGGTCATTGAGCTCAGGAGTTTTGTCGTGTCGCAGGTGAAAGATACTTCCGCCAATAATAGCAAAACAACCCTCCAACAAACAAACTCGTAAGGACCCATGAAATGGGATAGCAGTACATCAATTGGCTGAATCCCGGCCATATCGGTAATACCAAGAATATCCAAACCAAACGCAAGACGCAAGTGCCAAAGATGGTGAGCAGGGCAGGCTCAAGCGAATGGCCGAAGCCACGCATGGCGGCAGACGGTATCTCGTAGCCTGTGGCTATCCACTGGAAGAGGAGCACCGCGAACATTCGCGCCTTGGCATAGTGCACCACGTTGGCATCGGCGGTGAACAGCGACAGCACGGGATTGGCGAAAACCAAGAATGCCATGTTGGCAAGGAAACAAACTATCGTGCCACCAGCAAGGCATATCCAGAACACCCGCTTGCAACGGTCATATTTTCCCGCGCCATAGTTTTGACCGACAAACGTCACGCAAGCGCTGCTGAACGAGAACAGCAGGAAATAGCAATAGGAATCGAAGTTTTGAGAAATGGACGCGCCGGCGACAGCCGATGAGCCGAAGGAGTTGATGGACGACTGCACGAAGATGTTGCTGAACGAGAACACCATGCCTTGCAACCCAGCAGGCACGCCAACATAGAGAATGCGCTTCATCTCTTGAGGATACAGCTTTATGGCACGCAGGTTGAGCCTTAAAGCACTGTCGTCGCGGCGCAGGAACCATACCACCGCTGACGCGCTGAAAAGATAGGCAATGTCAGTGGCGGTGGCCACACCTGCCACGCTCATGTCGAAACCGATGACAAAGATAAGGTTAAGCACCGTGTTTATCACGCCCGACACCACAAGGATGTTCAACGGGCGACGGGTGTCGCCCTTGCTCCTGAGGATGGAGGCACCGAAGTTGTAGATCATGAAAAACGGCGAACCAAGCAGATAAATCCTGAGAAACAGCGTGGCGTTGTCGATGATGTTGGCTGGCGTGCCCATCGCCAAGAGCATGGGCTTTGAGGCAATCAAGCCAACCACCAAGAGCAGGAAGCCACTGATAAGCGACAAGGCTGCGGTGGTGCTGACGGCACGGCGAATGCGCTGGGTGTCGCCCTGCCCTATGAAATTGGCCAACACCACATTGGCACCAAGCGAGATGCCAATGAAAAGGTTGATGAAGAGATTGATGAGAAACGTGTTGGCACCAACGGCGGCAAGGGCCTCGCTGGAGGCGAACCTGCCCACCACTGCCACGTCGATGGTGATGAACAATTGCTCAAGAATGCTACTTAGAGCAAAGGGTACCGCATATCTCAAGATCTTGCCCAATAAGGGGCCGTGAAGCATATCTACTGACTTGTCATCCATAAGAAAACAAACAAAAAATCTTTCGTCGCTATTTTCGCTATGCAAAGTTAGCAATTATTCAAGTATATTATTCCATTATCTTCCAAAAGCTTTCAATTATATAATAAAAACAAGTCGATGATTCATATTTTTATTATATCTTTGCCGCTGCTACGAGACAAGCGATGACCGTCTCCGCACGAAAACTGATTTTTAATCTTGAATAATCATAAACCAATGAAAAAGCTGTTTTTATCTTCCGCGTGCCTGCTCTTCGCCTTGGCAATGAGCGCGCAATCCATCTTCGTGGGAACCTACAACATTCGCAATCGCAACAGCAGTGACGAGAAAAACGGCAACGTGTGGGCGACACGCTGCAAGGTGATTTGCGACATGATCAACTTTGAGGCTCCCGACGTGTTCGGTACACAGGAGGTGCTCGTCGGTCAACTTCGTGACCTTCGTGCAGGTCTCGACAACTACGACTATATTGGCGTGGGGCGTGATGATGGCAAGGAGGCTGGCGAATACTCGGCACTGTTCTACAAGAAAGACCACCTCACGCTGCTCAACCATGGTAACTTCTGGCTCAACGAGACTCCCGACAAGCCGAAACTTGGATGGGACGCGGCTTGCATAAGGATATGCACTTGGGGAGAATTCAAGCAGAAGAAGACTGGCTTCCGGTTCTTCCATTTCAACCTCCACATGGATCACGTGGGGATAGTGGCACGCCGCGAGGCAGCCAAGCTCATAGTGAAGAAGATTCGCGAGATTGCCAAAGGCGCGCCGGTCGTGGTGACAGGCGATTTCAACGTGGACCAAAACAACGAGATATTCAAGATATTCACCGACTCGGGCATACTCAAGGACAGCTACACCTCCGCGCGCCTTCGTTTTGCCGAGAACGGCACGTTCAACTCGTTCAACACCAACTTCTGGTCGTCATCGCGCATAGACCACGTGTTCGTGTCGCCGCAATTCGCCGTGGACCGCTACGGCATACTCACCAATGCCTATTGGACTCCTAAAACTACAGAATCGCAAAAAGGCAACGACGCGCCTTCAGAGATAAAATTTGAGGTACGCGACCGCCGCGCGCCTTCCGACCACTACCCCGTGATGGTGCACATGGAATACAAAAAATAATCGAGGGAAAACAAACTAATGTTCATGTATTCTCTCATGCAAGTTTTAATGTGAAACCGCATTTAGAATACAGATACACATTAGATATAATAAAGCAATGAGAAAAAGATTATTCGTGGTCATCCTGTTGGCACTTCCGCTTTTCTTGGCATCGTGCAGCAAGGATGATGGCGATTGTGACCCAATGAAGTGGAAAACGGAAGTGAAGACATCAAAGGATGGCTACATAAACGTGTCGCCAGATGGTGGAACGCTTACTTTCTGGTGCGTAAATTACGGCTCGGTTTGGCTGAACAGCATCACCGAGACGGGCACAAACGGAGAGAATCACGTGACAAGGAATGAAAACACAAAAGAAGGCAATGTTGAGTCGATGCAATCGAATTGGATAACGGTGAAAAGCGAAGGAAACAAACTGACAATTACCGTTTCGCCCACGACCTCCGATGGCAATCGTTTCATGGATGTTGACGTACAAAACGGCGATGCGTTTGACACGTTCAAAATCAGGCAAAGAGGCCTGAAAGTCGGATTATGACATTAGATGCTTAATCAGCATATAGGATGCTCAACGAGCGTTCATTTTCCATACCATAAGCAATACACAAATAAGAAAGGTGTGCCAACAATCATTGGCACACCTTTCTTATTTATAGGTAATGTTTATTTACTTTGCAGGTGCGGCAGGAGCGCCCTGTGCAGGAGCCTGCGAGCCTTGTCCTTGTGCGGCAGGAGCCTGAGCGCCCTGGGCGGGAGCCTGGGCAGCGCCGAAACCCTGAGTGTTGGCGGCGTTGGTGCTCTGCTGCTGGGCAGCCGCATTCTCAAGCACGCTCTCCTCCGTCACGGCCTTAGGAGCCGTGTAAGCGCAAACGATGCTGAACACGACCATTGCGGCAGCGAGACCCCATGTGGCCTTCTCCACGAAATTGGTGGTCTTGCGCACACCCATGATAGAGTTGGTTGATGAGAAGTTGCTTGCCAAGCCACCGCCTTTGGACTCTTGAATGAGCACGATGAAAATCATTAGCAGCGATGCCAGCACGATGAGTACGATGAATAATGTGTACATTTTCTTACTTATTTTTTATTTATTTTTCTTTACTTATTTATTGCTTTTGTTCTTGTCGTTTAGTATGAGTTTCTCCAAGAAACGCATTTGGTCTGCAAAGTAAGCATTTTTTTTCGGATAATTCAAATTTAATCGCTGAATTATTTCCAATGCTTTCTCATATCGACCTTGTTTGATATAAATTTTAGCCAAAGTCTCCGTGAAATAGCTCTCATTGTCGCCTTTTTCACCCTCAGGGACACTATCCTCGATGGTTGGCTTATACTCTGGTTCCTCTTTGAGTTTTATTTTACCTTTGTCATTGTTTATGAAGTCATCGATAAGGCTTTGCCCCTTCATCTGTGGTGCCTTCTTTTCTTCTTCGGCCTCCTCCTCGCTCTCGGTCTCAAGCAAATACGACACATAGTCAATGGCGGCATCGGCAGGCGTGGGCTTGCGCTTCTTTTTCTTCTTGTCGGGACGCTCATCCTCGGGAATTGAATCGAGGAAGTCATCAATCAGCGATATTGTCCTGTCCTCATTCTTATTGTTGTCGCTGGCAGGCTCCTCGTGCGCGACCTGGTGTTTAGGCATCTGGTAATGCGCGGCCTCCACGAGATCAAATATCACCTTCCTGTCGGTTATGTAAAGCGCGGCTTGACGCAACTCCTCATTAAACATGGGGTCATGCAAAAGGAAGAGGTTTTGCAGCAACAACAGTCGCGCCGACTGATAGTAAGGATACAACGCCAACAAGCCGCGAAGCTCATAAAGAGTGTCGCGGTCAAGGTGCTCGGGATGTTGTATAAGGCTGGCTATATCCATTTCGTGTCGTTCAGGAAAATGATTACCAATTGGCCACAGTGGCATTGAAGATTTGGTCGGTGAGATCTTTCACCATCTGGGTGACGAGCTCTTCCTGTACGCTTGCCAAACTTTGCGTGGTCTCATAGGTCTTCGACGACGTGAACTGCCGTTCAAAGTCCTCCTTGTGGTTCTTGTTGTTAGTGAAGCGAACGTTCACGGTCATGGAAAGTTCCGTCTGCGCTGAGTAGCCTTCGCTCGACACCGACTTGTTGCGCTGGGAGTATTGGGTTATCTCACCCTCTATCACGAGGTCACCATTGCGTTTGACTTGCCGCAAGCGTGTATGGTTGGCGAAGACGTCCTTCAGCTCATTGTTGAACAGCGGCCCCATAGGACCCCAGACATAACTTGAGCGTATGGGGAAGTCGGCTATCTGAATTGTCTTGGTCTTGTTGTAGTCGATGCTCGCGCCATTGAAACCATAATTCACGCTGCATGCCACCAACAACAGCGACATCAGCATGAGACATGACCATCCTGCCACGCCCATGCGTTTGATTGCGCTCGTGGTAAACACCCGACTAAGACTACCCTTTGTTTTCGAGACCATATTGCTTAATTCTTCTATACAGCGTGCGGTCGGAGATGCCAAGCTCTTGCGCAGCTTTCTTTCTGTTGCCACCGTTCTTCTCCAAGGCTTTTTCCAGCATCTGCCTTCCCAAATCGTTAAGGTTCAAGCATTCCGGCTCTTCCGGCTTGATTTCCTCGGCCTCTGCATCTTGCGGCGATGGCTGCCTGAAAGTTCCGTTTTCGCTGAAACCATTGCCTTCCACTATGGTGGGCACATGCGTTCCGCTCTCTATCATCGTACGGCCTATCCCAGCCTGCCTCAACTCACGCTCCTCATCAATCTGCTTGCGCATGCTCGTGAGGTCGCGACGGAGGTCGGAGATGTTGCCACGAAGCTCATAAAGAATCTTGTAGAGTATCTCGCGCTCACTCTCATACGAGTGTTGCCCAGGCTTGCTTATGGTGGAAAGCTCCGTTGAGTCGGGGTCATCGGGGATGAAACGCTTGAGGTCTTGCGCGTTGATTTCCCTCTTCTCAGAGAGCACCGACATCTGCTCGGTTATGTTTTTCAACTGGCGCACGTTGCCTGGCCACTTATAATGCAGCAGCAACTGCTTGGCGTCATCGGTAAGCGTCACTTTAGGCAACCTGTACTTGTCTGCCATCTGCATGGCAAAGAGACGGAACAGCAGCAATATGTCGTTGCCACGGTCACGAAGGGGCGGCATGTTGATGGGAATGGTATTGAGCCTGTAATAAAGATCCTCGCGGAAACGACCTTCCGATATGGCCTTGCGCATATTGACGTTGGTGGCAGCCACTATACGCACGTCGGTCTTCCTGATTTCCTGGCCTCCCACGCGGATATACTCACCTGTCTCAAGCACACGAAGCAACCTCGCTTGCGTGGCCATGGGCAGCTCGCCCACCTCATCGAGGAAGATTGTGCCCTTGTTTGCCACGCCAAAATAGCCATCACCCTCGCCCACGGCACCAGTATAGGCACCTTTCTCATGGCCGAAGAGCTCACTGTCGATGGTACCCTCTGGAATGGCACCACAGTTTATGGCAAAATATTTCTCACGCCGACGCGGAGAGTTGTCGTGGATGACGCGAGGGATTATTTCCTTTCCCACTCCGCTCTCTCCCACGATAAGCACGCTGAGGTCGGTCGGAGCCACTTGTAGCGCCACATCGAGCGCGTGGTTCAGATCATCGCAGTTGCCCACGATATTATAGCGTTGCTTTATTCTTTGCAGTTCAGACGTATTCATTGGGTGACAAAATTACACATTTTTTTCGTAACCGCTGCAATTTTGGCAGATTATTTTTAAGTGTCGGTTGTGCACGAAATGTTGTAAACCATATCCATCAAAGAAAGCACCCACAAGGGGTGCTTTCATTAAAAATCATTCCTGAACATCTATTTTGCCTTAAGTGTCGCTGTATAGTGGTTGCCCCATGGGTCATCGGCATTGACGGTCAACGACTTCCACGACGATGAGCGAGGAGTGTATAGGAACATGTGGTCGTTGTTGCCCTCAGGCTCCGCCGTCGGACGCTTCTCCCACGAGTTCTCATATTGCAGCATGCGCACGGCATCTGGGTCGAGGCATTTCACGTTTGGCTTCAACTCGACAGGTGTCGCGCCGTCCTCCGACATGGTGACCTTCCAGTCGGTGTGCCAGTTGAAGACGTTTACAAGGACCGTGCTGAGGTCTTCCTTCAATGGCGTAGCGTTGTTTGGCGAAGAGATTTGTCCTGCCTTGCGACCAAAACGGAACGTGGCGTCTTCGGGAGCATAAATCTTGATTTGATAGTCGAGAGGATATTCCTCACCCTTGTAGTACTCGTTGACAAGCTCTCCGCCCTTGAACGAGAGCACGCCGAATCCACGTGGCGAACCATCGTTGCAGATGCCCTTGCCATCGTAGGTGTTCCAATAGGCACCCATCACGGCACCAAGGGTGTACTCGCGGATGTTCGGCGCTATGTCGGTGGTGAAGTTGTTATGCGTGTGACCAGAGAGAATCACCACGCGGTGATAATTCTTTATGAGGTCATAAAGGGCTTCGCGGTTTGAGAGCTTAGTGCCGGAGTTGCGCCTCAACGTCGGGATGTGCAACGCCACGAGGATGCTCTTGTCGGTCGACACATAGCTCAAGTCCTTGCGCAACCATTCAAGCTGGCGGTCAGTGATTTTTCCAGTGTAGTCGTTGCGGCCGCTGGCACCGCTGTAGAGCACGTCGTCGAGCACAACGAGGTGCCACTTGCCGATGTTGGCGCTGTAGAACGTCGGGCCCATGGCATCGCGAAACTCTTGGTCGGCGAGCGAGTCGTTGCTTATGGTCTTTTCGTTGTGGTCATGGTTGCCTATCACGGAGAACACTGGCATGTTGAGCTTGCTCACCAAGCGCTTGTAATCATCATAGACCGAAGTGTTGTTCCACGAGAGGTCACCGAGGCTGATGCCGAGCACGGAGCCCTTGATGGTCTTGGTGTAGTCGGCTATCTTGGTCATGAGAGGGTCGCAGAGCTCAAGGTCGTTGGCGGTGCCCACCTGCAAGTCGGCCAATGCCACGAGAGAGAAGGCGTCGTCAACGCTCTTCGACTTCAACTCGAAGTCGCGCTGTATGGCCTCATCCTTTTTGATCTCTATCTTCTTGAAGAACTGCGGCACCGACTTCGATTGGTCTATCTGGCAATCCTCCGGCATCGACACGAAGACGTATTCCGTCTTCGCCGTCTTCATCTGGTACACACCGTCTTTGTCGGTAGTGGTGACGTTGTTGCCATCGCTCACCACCACGCCTTGGCGTGGCTTGCCATCCACCGTGACACGTCCCACGAGGTTCATGCCCTTGTTTGGCGTTATGGTGAGCTGGGTGCCTGCGGGGACATTGCGCACGGCTATTTTCTCCTCGCCACACGACGTGCCGATAAACAGCAACGCCATGACGGAGACCAGGTTTATGGTCTTGAAAAGGTTTTTCATGATTCTGTCTTAATTGTGTATGATATTGGTTGCTGCTTATTTTCCATCATAGCCTGGGTTCTGCTCCAAGAGCGGGTTGGCCTGAATGGCTGACGACGGAATCGGGAAACGCTTCTTGGTGTCGTCGTTGGTAGCCTTGTGCACCCACCAGTTCTCAGTGGTGAAGAGACCGAGACGTATGAGGTCGGTGCGTCGCCTTCCCTCGCCGAGGAACTCAATCATCCACTCGTCGGCGAGACGATACTTGTCAAAGTTGTCGGGCACAGGGTTCGGGTCCAAGCCATTGGTGAAGTTGCGCTTGCGCACGGTGTTGATGAGCTGCGCCGCGCCCGCGCCGTCGCCCGCGCGCCACTTGCACTCGGCAAGCATATAATAGACCTCGGTAAGCCTCATGGCGGGGAAGTCTGGGTCCCAAAGCCTATTGATGTCGTTGTTGTCTGGGATAGGGAGCTTGACAAGGCGAATCATGGAGTTCTCCTCGCCATTGAGCATTGTCGAGCCCTTGCCGTCGGCGTTGATGTAATCCACAAAGGAGATGAGCTGACCGGAGTGGCTGCGGTTGCCAAGCGTCTTCTCGCCCGTGGAGGGGTTGATCTGGTCGCCCACGAGGAACATTCCCTTGTACTTGCCATCACCTTGATACACGTAAGGCTGCTTGCGAAGGTCCTTGTCGTTGAACTTGGCGTATGGCCTTCCGAGCTTGAAGTCGGCATCGGTATAGGCTGTCTTGGCGTCCTCGCGCGATGGCGAGAGTCCAAAGCCGTTGTAGATGGACGCTGGGAACGTGGTGTTGAAATACTTTGGCGAGTTTGTGTGGTAGAAATAGCGGTAATACCAGTTGAACTCCAGCTTCGCGTTCTGCGATGGCACGTTCCAAATGGCCTCTGGGCTCTTGTCGTTGTCGAAGCAGAATGGGCCAGACCACTTGCTGTCGAGCTGATAAGGGCCGTAAACGCCGTTGATGATGTCCTGGCAAAGTTTGGCGCACTCAGAGTAATGGTCTTCCTTTACATAACTCTCGGCGTTGAAGTAGAGCTCGGCGAGCATCGTGGCGGCAGCCGCCTGGCTGATGTACCCGTCTTCCGACGCGCCGAGGGCCTTCTTCTGCTTCAGCTTTGGTATGGCATCCTTGAGGAGCTTCTCTATGTGCTCAAACGTCTCCTTGTCGGTGGAGCGCCCCACCACGGGGTCGCTGTTTGAATTGTATATCGGCATTCCCCCGAAGAAGTCGAGACCGCGCATGTAGAACCACGCTATGATGGCGTTGAGCTGGCTGAGCTGGTCGTCACGGTCGGCCTCGCTCATGCCGAGCTTGCCGTAGTCCACCTTCGAGAGGTCGTCGTAAGCCTCAAGCGCGCGGGCTATGCCACCCGTGGTGCCATCGTATGTGTTCACGATGAAACGGTCGGTGGGAGCCCATGTGAACTCGTGGAGGCGCACATACTCGCCATTGTTGTAGAAGTCCTTACCCTGTGCCGGGCACGCCATCTCGTCGGTGGTGAGCTCTTGCAGGTACCAGCGGTCGTTGCCGAGATACCATTTCCAGTGGGTGAAGGGGCGGGAGAGCACGGCGTAGGTGTTCTCTGGCTGCGTGTAGAAAGTGTCGGGTGTGACCGACGAATAGAACTTCTCGTCGAGGTCGCACGCTGTGAAGGCGAGCGTTCCAGCCGCCGCTATGATAATGTTTCTTAAATTCATGATATTAAATGCATATTGATTTGCGTCGATGTCTTTTTGCGTTCTTGCTGAAGCTTAGAAATTGAGCTGTACGCCCACTGTCCAGTGGATGGTCTGCGGATAGAGCGACGAGGTTGAGCGCAAGTACTCGAATCCAGGCTCAAGCCCGTTGATTGAGACCTCCGGGTTGTAGCCCTGGTACTTGGTGATCCTGGCGAGGTCGCGCACGGTGAAGTAGACACGTGCCTGTTGGAGGTATTTGGTCCACTTCGACAAGTTCAACGTGTAGCCCAAGGTCACGGCATCGATTTTCAGGAACGAGCCATCGGAGAGGAAATAGTCGGTGAGTATGCGCGTGTCGTCTATCTCCTTGTTGTTGGTGTAAGCCACGCGGAGCACGTTGTCGTCGGTTGAGTTTTTCAGTCCATAATAGAGGTTCGGCTGCGAGAAGACGTCAAAGTCGAGCCAAGCGCGCAAGAAGATGCCGAGGTCAAACTGCTTGTATGAGAAGGTGTGGTCCCACGAGGCGATGAGCTTAGGTATGGCATTGCCCACATAGTGCTTGTTGGCGTCGATGGTGTTGAGCTTTGTGCCATCCTTCGCTGGCACCACGTTGTTGTCCTTGTCGTAGATGAGCCACTTGCCGTTCTCGTCGAGCCCTGCATACTTGAAGAGCCAGAACTGGCCTATCTTTGAGCCGTTCACGAGTTTCGTGGCATAGCCCATCGAGGCTGGGAACGAGCCACCATAGAGGTAAGAGTTGGTGTCGCCGAGGTTGTCGATTTTCGATGAGTTGTGCGACAGGCGGACGGTTGAGGAATAGTTGAAGTCCTTGCTCTTCACGATTTGCCCTGTCAACTCAAACTCCCAACCCTTGTTGGTGAGCGAGCCCACGTTGTCCATGATGGTGGTGTAGACCTTTGGAGGTGTCGGCGCGGGAACCTCGAAGAGCATGTCGTCGACGCGGCGGATGTAATAGTCGAACTTACCCGAGATTCTGTTGTTCAAGAGGCTGAAGTCGAGACCGAAGTCCCACTCTTTCTTCTCCTCCCACTTCAGGTCGGGGTTGTAGTTCTTGGCTGATCCGTAGCCTGGTTGCCACACGCCATTGGTAGGCCACATGTCGTTGCTCTTGTATGTGCGCACGGTGTAGCCCGAGCCGAAGTCGTTGTTACCGGTCACGCCATAGCCCACGCGGAGCTTGAGGTCGTTGACCCATGGCAACGATTTCATGAAGTCTTCCTTGGAGATGCGCCATCCGGCTGACAAGGCCCAGAAGTTACCCCAGCGGTTGTTGGGGCCGAACTTTGAGCTGCCCTCGCGACGGAAGGAAGCCGTGGCCATGTAACGGTCGGCATAGTCGTAGTTGACGCGCGTGAAGAACGACATCAGCCTCTCGCGTGGGTCCTTGCTCGACGACATGGATGCCAAGCCGTCGCTGAGGTCGGTGCCCGACGACATGTCCCAAGGGCCTATGCCATCGACGGTGAAGTTGGCGTTGGTCATCGAGAAAGCCTCGCCGCCCGTCTCATAGAAGCTCCAACCTGCCACCGCGTCCACGCGATGCTGGTCGAAGTCGTGGAGATACGACGCGTAAGCCTCGAAGCTCTTGTTATCGGTCTTGTTGAACGTGTGCGTGCCTTGGCCGCGCTTGTTCGACTCAACCATGCTCTGGTGGTTCTGATGATAATATTGCGTGAGCTGATAGTCGCGGTGGTCAATACCCATCGTGCCCTGCACGGCGAGACCGTCCCAGATGTTTATCTTGAGCGTGGCGTCTGCCTGCAACCACTTGTCGGTGCCTTTATAGTCTTTCAGTTCTATGTCGGCCACGGGGTTGTGGGTCGTTCCGCCAATGCCCACGGTGGTGTTGTAGTTCTTGGGATTGGTGGGATCCATCAATGGTATTGTCGGGTTGAGCGAGATGACCTGCTCGAAACTGCTCGTGCCGTTGCGGCGGTCGCGGTCGGCTTGGCGATACTGAGCCTTGAACATCATCTCCACCTTGCCGTCCATCATCTTGTACTTGGCGTTCATTCTGCCGGAGTAGTCGGTTCTGCCGTCGCCGATGACGATACCCTTTTGGTCGGAATACATCAGCGAGGAGTAAATCTGCAGGTTCTTCGAGCCGCCTGAGAGCGAGAGCACGTGGCGCTGCGAAAGCTGGCGGTCATTCACGAGCTGGCGATACCAGTCGGTGTCGTAGCCATAGTCTTGGCCTATGCCATAAGCCATGTAGTCTTTCGACGATAGTATGTCGAGACTCTTCCTCACGGTCTCCGTAGACAACTCCGTGGTCCACGTGGCGCGCACCTTGCCTTCCTTGGCCTGCTTGGTGGTGACAAGGATGACACCCGCCGCGGCGCGCGTGCCGTAGATGGCGCCTGCCGAGGCGTCTTTCAGCACGTCGATGCTCTGCACGTCCTCCTGGTTTATCATTCTGAGGTCACCGCCCGGCACGCCGTCGATGACCACGAGAGGCCCCTTGCCGGCGTTGATGGATGCCACGCCGCGCAGCTGGTAGCCATTGGATGAGTTTGGCGACGACGAGCCCGATATGGTAAGGCCGCTCACCTTGCCTTGCAACGCCGTGGCTATGGTGGCTCCGCCAAGGCCATTGACGAGGTCGGAACCCTTGATGGAAGTTATGGAAGAGGTGACACGCTTCTTGTCCAACGTGCCATATCCCACCACCACGACATCTTTCAGGGTCTGCTGGTCGGTGCTGAGCACTATGTTGAGCACGAGGTTCTTGCCCGGCTTCACTTTCTGCGAGGTATAGCCCACATAGCTCACGGTGAGCTCGCGATCGGGGTCGGCGGTCAGCGTGAACTTGCCGTCAATGTCGGTCACGGCACCCGTGGAGGAGCCTGGCACGGCCACGGTCGCGCCCACGAGGGGCTCGCCATTAGTGTCTTTCACGCTGCCGGTGATCTTGACCGGCGTGCCAGCCCAAAGGGCCAACGAGCTGCCCATCAAGACGGAGAGAACCGCAAGACGGGGGGAATATTGATTTAGATTCATTATTTATTAATGGTTTCTTGTTCTGAAAAAAGAGATGTAATAAAAAAGGTTCAAGGATTACTCTTTCACCAAGATGTTGTCCAAATACCAGCGGCAATACTTCTGTCCTGCCGGGGCGGCGGTGTGGATGGCGATGCGCGTGGTTGAGTCTATTCCGTAGAGGCTGAACGTCTGCGTGGCCCATGTGGTTTCCTTGGTTATGTCCAACGTGATCGACTGCAAGTCGGAAGCGTCGGAGAGTGAGCCCGAGCCGGATATTATCTCCACGGTTAGTGGCACGTTGTCTGGGCCTTTCGAGCCGATGTTTGGCACGGCCTGGAAGGTGAGCGTGGCGTTTGCCGTCTCGTCATCGGAGATGCCGGTGAAGGCTGGCAGGATGACGCCCGTGTTGAACGTGCCGTTTGAGTTGAAGCAGAGATAGCCGTTCTGGATGTTTATCTTGTTGGCGCCATTGGGGTTCACCACCGTCTTGTACCAGTCGGTCAAGCCGCAAGCTGCCCACGCTTCGGCTGCGGCGGGCTTGGTGACCTCCATGCGCGTGTAACCATTGTCGGGATCGCCCACTGGGTCTTTCAGGCCATTGGCGGCAGCGATGGGCTCCGTCCACGAAAAGTCTTCGGAATAGAACGTGCGATGTTTAAGTTCCTCGTCTGGGTCGAAAAGGTTCTGGCTCACGAGCACCGTGTCTTTAAGGCCACCATCGGCAGTGACGTAAAGGCTGGCTGAGCGCTCGGCACCGGAATTGTTTTCCTGGCAAACCACAGCCACGTCCACGAGTCCGACACCCTCGGGTTTGTCCACTGAGAGCCAATCGGCATCGCTGGTGATGCGATAGCCCTTGTTGGCGGCGACTTGGAATGTCGCGGCGGTGCCGTCCTTGAGTTTTCCTGTCTTCACGACAGACAACGACTTTTGGCTCACACGCAGTCTCGGCGTTGCTTCATCGGCCTTGTCGTCCATGGCACAGGAGCAGACCAACGAGATAAGCGCAAGGCAGGCAGCCAAGAAATAGGCATAATGTCTCATTTTTTTGATTGGGTTTAAGTATTAATATAAATTTCTGTTCGTCAAAGCGCAATCTGAAAGCTTGTTATTTCATATGCATTTCGGTTTAGCGTCTTATTGTTTCGTTTGCGCAATTCTTTTGTGCGCATTTATTACTTTTGCAAAGGTAGGATAAAATTATCAGAACGGCAATAGCTTTATGCTACAAATTTGTTATTTTTTTACAAACTCTGAGCGCATCCGAACAAAACACCCTATGGCACAAGGTATTAAGAAAAAAACACGAAATCATAATAATAGATGAATCCTTGGCACACCGCGCCCACGATACCACATATTTATAATAATAACGTTTTAACTTTGCTAAATGAACGTGAAGCAGTCATTGCACACTACTCACAGAAAACCTTTCTACGCGTTTATTCCTTATTGACACGTAGCCGCCATCGAAGAGCGACATCCGCAGCGTGTCGTTCTCATACACCTTATTGGCACAGTAGTCAGTCC
>DAINOS010000005.1:0-34328 GCA_036743855.1 Prevotella sp.
GAGGTCGGAAAACGAAAGTAGGAGAAAAACCACTTCGTTTTCCTCCTACTCGATTTTTATATTTGTTCTTATTTTGCCGTTGCCTTTGAGCTTCTCTTGTCCCTGTGGTAACTCCGATATTCATCGAGAGGTATCTCCACGTCGGGCTCTTGCAACAAGCCTTCGTGTGGCAGACGGAAACGAAGGTAGCGAATGTTAAGACCTCGTTCAATCCACATTCCCTCGTAGTAGGTATGTATGTCGAGAAGAGGCGAACCTTGTAAGCCTTCCGGAGTGGAATGGTACAAGTCCTCAGTGCAATAATCAATTGGCAGATGGTTCTTTTCCACCAAGAATCGAGTATAGGTGAAGAGAAAGTTGGAATCAGTCTTGAGATTCACGATGCCTCCGTCAACGAGAAAATGGCGGTAACGCTCCATGAAATACGATGAAGTGAGTCGCTTTCGAGGGTTCTTCATTTGTGGGTCGGAAAACGTGAGCCATATCTCTTGCACTTCGTCCTTGGAGAAGAACCTGTCTATTATCTCGATGCTTGTTCTGAGAAACGCCACGTTTTCGAGTTTTTCCTCAAGGGCCTGCTTCGCTCCTGTGTACATGCGCGCGCCCTTAATGTCAACGCCAATGAAATTAATGTTAGGGTATCGCCTTGCCAAGCCTACCGCATACTCACCCCTTCCGCAACCAAGCTCAAGCACGATGGGGTTGTCGTTCTTGAAATATTGCTCACGCCAATGACCTTTCATCTCGAAAGGCACATCGCTGACAACTGAGAATGGATATTGAAAGACATTCTTGAAAGTCTCCATCTCAGCGAACTTTTGTAGTTTTCCTTTTCCCATGATGATGTAGAACTACGACATCAGCTCAAGCATTCCGCTTAGTGCCGATGCCGTAAAAAACAAATTTAGATTTCCGCAACACACTCAATCTCCACCCGAGCGTTCTTGGGCAGGGTCTTTATTGCCACGGCTGAGCGTGCAGGGAATGGCGTGGTGAAGAAAGTGGCGTAGACCTCGTTCATTTCTGCGAAGTCGCTCATGTCGGCGAGGAAGACAGTTGTCTTCACTACGTGTGCCATGTCTGTGCCCTCAGCCTCAAGAATGGCCTTGATGTTTGAGAGGCTTTGACGTGTCAGTTCTTTGATGCCGCCCTCGGCGAAGTTGCCGGTCGTGGGGTCTACAGGCAGTTGCCCACTTACGAAAATGAGGTTTCCAGTGCGTATTGCCTGACTGTAAGGCCCTATGGCTCCAGGGGCCTTGCTTGTGATAATCGCTTTCATATTGTATGGTTTTAATGTGATTTACGGACTATATACAGATATATTATATGTTTGTAGTTATGCAAAAGTAATCGTTTTCTTTCATTCTGCCAACATTAATCGCAATAATATTGCTACCTTTGCAATTGAAAAGAAAAGACAAGGTAAAATGATTTCAGTAGAAGGATTGAATGTAGAGTTTGGCACTCGCCCGTTGTTTCATGACGTTAGTTATGTCATAAACGACCATGACCGCATCGCGCTCGTTGGCAAGAACGGGGCAGGTAAATCTACGATGCTGAAAATCATCTGCGGCATACAGAAACCAACGTCAGGCACTGTCAGCATCCCCAACGAATGTGAGATAGGCTATTTGCCTCAGGTGATGAAATTATCTGATGACACCACCGTCATAGAGGAAACACGCAAAGCGTTCTCGGGACGCACCAAGATGCAAGAGGAACTGCGGAAGATGGAGCAGGAGATGGCCGACCGTACCGATTATGAAAGCGACTCGTATATGCAACTCGTGGAGCGCTTCACCCAAGAGCATGAGAGGTTCCAGCTTATGGGAGGCGACAATTACGAAGCCGACATAGAGCGTACACTCACGGGCTTGGGCTTCGACCGCGCTGACTTCGACCGTCCCACACGAGAGTTCTCGGGCGGTTGGCGAATGCGTATTGAATTGGCGAAGATATTGCTGCGCAAGCCCGACGTGTTGCTCCTCGATGAGCCTACCAACCACCTCGACATTGAGTCTATACAATGGTTGGAGCAGTTTATCATCAACTCTCCGGCGGCGTTGCTCCTCGTGAGCCACGACCGTGCTTTCATAAACAATGTCACAAACCGTACGATAGAGATAACGTGTGGGCACATTGAAGATTATAAGGTTCCATACGACAAGTACCTCGTACTTAGGCAAGAGCGTCGCGAACAGCAGATACGCGCTTGGCAAAACCAACAGAAAGAGATTGCTGACGCCAAGGCTTTCATAGACAGGTTCAGATACCAAGCCACCAAAGCCGTGCAGGTGCAGCAAAAGATTAGGCAGCTTGAGAAGATTGTACCAATAGAGATTGACGAGGTCGACAACAAGGTGATGCACCTGAAGTTTCCTCCTTGCTTGCGCTCAGGCGATTACCCTGTCATCTGCGATGAGGTTGGCAAAGCCTATGGCGACCACACCATATTCTCGCACGTAAACCTTACCATCAAGCGTGGCGAGAAAGTGGCATTCGTAGGTAAGAACGGTGAGGGAAAGTCAACGCTCGTGAAGTGTATCATGGGCGAGATACCTTTTACAGGCAAACTGAAGATTGGACACAATGTGGAGATTGGTTATTTCGCGCAGAACCAAGCCCAAATGCTCGATGAGTCCCTTTCCATTTACGATACCATCGACGAGGTTGCTACAGGTGACATGCGACTGAAAATCAATGACCTCCTTGGCGCGTTCATGTTTGGTGGTGAGATCTCGGAGAAAAAGGTCAAAGTGCTCAGTGGCGGCGAACGCTCCCGCTTGGCAATGATCAGGCTTCTTCTTGAGCCAGTCAACCTCCTCATACTCGATGAGCCAACCAACCATCTCGACATGCCCTCTAAAGACGTGCTCAAGGAAGCTATTAAGGCATTCGATGGCACGGCTATCATCGTGAGCCATGACCGTGATTTCCTCGATGGTCTCGTTTCAAAGGTCTTCGAGTTTGGCGGCGGCAAGGTGAAAGAACATCTCGGTGGTGTGTACGACTGGATAAAAAGCCAGAACAATGCGGCAGCGGCATCGTTTGCAAAACCTGCTCCCGTGGCTGAGGCTCCAGCTAAACAAGTTGAAACGCCGATAGCCAAGCCTGCCGAGCGTGTGGAATCTTACGCCGAGCATAAAGAGCACCAGAAGAAAATAAGCAAGGTCAAGAAAGCCGTGGCAGAGTCGGAGAAGAAAATAGCCGAAATGGAGGCGCGCCTCAAAGAGCTTGACGCGTTGCTCATTGACCCGAAGAACGCTTGCGACATGAAACTCGTTACGGAGTATACCACTACAAAGGAGGCTCTTGACAAGGAAAATGACCATTGGATGGAGCTCTCGGAACAACTCGAAAAACTCTAAGTGGCATTAGGACGCTAACAATCATTTATTTTCAAAATCATATTATGAGAATAGCACATTATTTACCCATGATCATGATGGCAATCGCACCAATTATTGGCGCGGACGCAAAGAGCAATGTCTCGAAGTCGGGACTTGACCTTAGCAACCTCGATCGTAATGTAAAGCCTGCCGACGACTTTTACCAGTTTGCCACGGGCGGATGGCAGAAACTCCATCCACTGCCGGCCGCTTACAGTCGTTATGGCTCTTTCGACATGTTGCAGGAGAATGTCAACAAGCAAGTGAGTTCAATCCTTACATCGCTTACCAAGAAGAAGTTTGCCGCCGGCACCACAGAGCGTAAGTTGAGCGATTTCTATAAACTCGCGCTTGATACGGCTCGTCGCAACCGCGAAGGCTTGGCCCCAGTGAAACCATACTTGAAAGAGATTGAGGCGGCGAAAGGCCTCAAGGGCATTCATGCCTTGCAGCTTAAATACGCCAAGATAGGCCTCGGACAACCTTTCGGCACCTATTTCGCAGCTGACGACAAAAACGTGACAAGAAACATCTTGCAACTCTACCAAGGCGGACTTACACTTGGTCAGAAAGACTGGTATGTCAACAATGATGAGGCCACGGTCAAGATACGCAACGCTTACAAGAAATATCTTGCTAAGATGTTTGGTCTTTACGGTTTTGACGCCAAGACCGCAAAGAAGAAAGCCGCGGTAGTCTTTCGCTTTGAGACAGAGCTCGCGCTCATTTCAAAGAGCAACACTGAGCTACGTGACCCGCAAGCCAATTACAACAAGATGACCCTCAAGGAGTTTGAGACAAACTATCCCAATCTCCACCTTGCTCAGCTTGCCAAGGCACAAGGCATCAACGAGAACTGCATACAAGAGATGATCGTAGGCCAGCCAGCATTCTTCAATGGTCTCGACAAGTTGGAGGCTCTTCTCACCGCAAAAGACTGGAAGGCATTGATGGAATGGGATTTCATCACGGCGTCAGCCACATATCTTTCAGACAACATTCGTGAGGCACATTTCGACTTCTTTGGCCGCACGATGTCTGGGCGTAAGGAGGACTACCCATTGTGGAAGCGTGCCACCAACACCGTGGACAACGCCATGGGCGAGGCTCTCGGCAAGATGTATTGCGAGAAGTATTTCCCTGAGTCGTCGAAGCGCATGATGGAGACGCTCGTGAAGAACCTACAGAAGAGCCTTGCTGAGCGTATCAAGGTGCAGACATGGATGAGCGACTCAACAAAGAACAACGCGTTGGACAAGCTTTCAAAGTTCTATGTCAAGGTGGGTTATCCTAACAAGTGGACAGACTATTCCAAGCTGGACATTGACCCGAAGAAGAGCTTCTTCGAGAATATTCTCGCCACTCGGCTCTTCAAGGTTGAGAAAGAGATTTCAGACAAGGCAGGCAAGCCTGTGGACCGCGATGAGTGGCAGATGACTCCACAAACTGTGAACGCATATTATAACCCGACAACAAACGAGATTTGCTTCCCTGCCGGAATCTTGCAGCGTCCTTTCTTTGACCCCAAGGCTGACGCGGCATTCAACTATGGTGCCATTGGCGTGGTCATAGGCCATGAGATGACCCACGGATTTGATGACCAAGGCCGTCAATATGACGCTGAGGGTAATCTTCATAACTGGTGGACAGCTCAAGATGCCAAGAACTTTGACGAGCGCGCTACCTTATACGCCAACTATTTCGACTCGATTGAAGTGCTGCCAGGTCTTCACAGCAATGGTTGCTTCACCCTTGGCGAGAACCTTGCCGACCACGGAGGCCTTATGGTTTCGTTCAACGCTTTCAAGGATGCCACGAAAGATCATCCACTGAAAACCGTTGATGGCTTTACCCCGGAGCAAAGGTTCTTTATAGCCTACGCTGGCGTGTGGGGGCAAAATATCACAGAGCAGGAAATTCGCAATCGTGTAAAGCGTGACCCCCATGCTTTGGGTGAGTGGCGTGTCAATGGCGCGTTGCCTCATATTCAAGCATTCTACGACGCTTTTGGCATAAAGAAGGGCGATAAGATGTACTTGCCCGAAAATCAGCGCCTCCTGCTTTGGTAATCTGAATTCTGACTTATTGTGCCAGCGCGTTTCTTTCGCGTTGATGGCATAAAACTAATTGCACGAAATCACAAATTGACGTTTATTTGTGATTTCGTGCATTTTTGTTTTTGAGTTAAGAGAAGAAATTGCTAACTTTGCGAGGTATTAAACACTTATTTAACAAGAGCATGCCACGCTGCCATCAGCAAGGGAGCGACCATTAGATATGAAAGACGTTAAAAAGATAGTGCTGACCGGAGGTCCTTGCGCGGGAAAGACCACGGCGTTAGTGAAGATAATGGAGTATTTCTCAAGTAGAGGCTTCAAGGTTTTCACCATCCCTGAGATACCTACCATCTTCCTTCAGGCTGGAATGGACTATCTGACGAAAAACCAGCAATGGTTCTACGAGGGTGAGAAAGACACGTTGAAAACGCAACTCGCTTTCGAGGACTATTTTTCCGCGATGGCGCAGACAATCGACAAGCCTGTCGTGATAGTTTGTGACCGTGGCGCTCTCGACATTTCCACGTATCTTCCCCATGAGATGTGGGAGAAGATAACAAGTCTTTGCAACGTTACGAATCAGCAGCTTCTTGACCGCTACGATGCCGTGTTGCATCTTGTATCAGCCGCCGACGGTGCAGAGCAGTATTACAACACCAGTAGCAACGAGGTGCGCACTGAGGGCATCGACAAGGCGAGAATGCTTGATCGCAAGGTCGTTCAAGCGTGGACAGGGCATCCACACCTTCGGGTCATTAACAACCACGACAATTTCGATACCAAGATTAACCGTGTGTTGAAGGAAATAAGCAGTGTGCTTGGCTTGCCTCAACCCATAACTGAGGAGAGGAAATACATAGTCAAGGTAAAGGGCGGCGATATACCTAACACGGTGAACAGCGAGATATGGCAAACTTACCTTGTGTCCGAACCAGGCTCTGAAGTTCGCCTTCGTCGCAGGATGTGGGAAAAAGGCAAATTCATCAACGTGCATACCACCAAGCGGCGAATCAATGAAAACGAGGAGATTGAGACGGAGCGTCAGGTGAGCAATGCCTTGTCGGAGTCGCTCCTGGCACAGGCAGACCCTTATCGCCATACCATACACAAAAAGCGCACGACGTTTATCTATGAAGGACAATATTTTGAGCTTGATGAATATCTCGACAGGTTGCAAGGACTCGTAATCCTGGAGACGAAAGGCATGGCAGAGGGTGAGGCCGTGAAATTGCCAGAAAGCATCGAAATAGTGAAAGACATAACAGGAGACAAGAATTATTACAACTATAATCTCAGTTTAAGATAATGCACGTCGTCATTGCTGGAAACATAGGTAGCGGGAAGACAACCCTGACAAAAATGCTGGCAAAGCACTATGGCTGGGACGTGAGGTTGGAGAGTGTGACTTATAATCCATACCTTGAGGACTATTACAAGGACATGCCACGATGGGCACTCAACTTGGAAGTCTATTTCCTGAAGGAGCGGTTCAGGGACTTGCTGGAGATAAGAAAATCCGACAAGCCTGTCATCCAAGACCGATCCATATATGAGGGAGTGTACATCTTCAGCTCCAACAACCACGATATGGGCAATATGTCAGACCGTGACTATGATACCTATATGGGTCTCTTCAACTCCATGATGATGGTCGTGGAAAAGCCCGACCTCATGGTTTACCTGCGGGCGTCTGTGCCACATCTTGTGGACAATATCCACAAACGAGGGCGAGGGTACGAGCAAAACATGAGGCTCGACTATTTGAAGAATCTCAACGACCGATACGACAGGTTCTTTCAAAGGCAATACAAAGGCCCTAAGATAACGATTGACGTGGAAAATCTCGACTTCGTTCGCAACAAGGAAGACTTTGCGGCCATTACGTCTTCCATTAACAAAAAGATCGACATGAGCAGCAGAAGCTTGTTCATATAAATAGATATAAGGATATGCATATTGCTATTGCGGGAAACATAGGAAGTGGCAAAACCACATTGACAAAGCTCCTTGCGGCTCGATATGGATGGACTCCACGCTTCGAGCCCGTGGACAACAATCCTTATCTTGAGGATTTTTACCACGACATGAGCCGGTGGGCATTCAACCTTCAAGTATATTTCCTTAACAAGCGTTTCAAGGAAGTGGTGGAAATCTCCAAGTGTAAAGACACTATTATACAGGACCGGACCATATACGAGGACGCGTGTATATTCGCGCCCAACCTCCACGATCAAGGATATATGTCGGACCGTGACTTCAAGAACTATACAGACCTCTTCCAACTGATGATGTCGTTAGTGAAAAAGCCACAACTCATGATTTATATCCGCTCATCGATACCTACTCTTGTCAAACACATAGAAAAGCGTGGGCGTGATTATGAAAAGTCCATAAGAATCGACTATCTCACTGGACTTCAAAAGCGCTACGACAATTGGCTCTCCACATACGATGGCGAACTGATAACCATTGATGGCGACAAGATAAACTTCGAGGATAGCCAGGAAGATTTCAGGAAAATAACAGACATGATTGACGCAAGCCTTTATGGATTGTTCCCTATTGGCTCCGAAGGCAAAAAAAAATAATTATTCATCGACTTTTTTAATATCACAAGGATATGGAAATCAACAACTCAAGCATTAACACTATTGCCACAGGCAAGGATGGTGGCAAAGACATACTGAATATTGGACTTAAGGAAGCCTATGGCTCCAAGCCTAATTTCCAGCGATATATGCGCCAAGAGTATGAACGTGGAAAAGACCTCGACAGCAACTATATATTCAAGTTCTTAGCCTTGAACGATGACGCGGAGAAGGGTCCCGTCGTGGAGACCGAATGGGAAGACTCCCGCAACTTGTCGGATTGGTTGCTCGAAGGCCACTCCGATGACGAGAAGAAAAAGATTTTCCGGCAGGTGGCCAATGCCATCGACTACATCCATTCCAAGGGATTGGTTCATGGCTGTCTCAACGCTTCTAATATCTTTGTCACTCGCAAGGGTGATGATGTCAGGCTCCTTACGTTCAAGGTGCGCTATACCGACATCATGAAGCAGCCTCAAGAATGTCTCAAGTATGTAGCGCCAGAGGCAAAGGATGGCACCGTGGGACTTGACGCTCGTGCGGACATCTACTCGCTTGGCGTGTTGCTCAAGGCCCTTGGCTTCGACGCTGAGTATCATAACGTGATAGAAAAGTGCTGCCGTTTCGGTAGAAACGAGCGCTTCGATAGCATTGCCGCGCTGTTGGAAGCCGTGGACAAGCACCGCTTCAACCGTCCGGCAGACGAACTTACTGATGCGCAACCAACCATATCGAGCAACAAGAAGATGGCTGTCATCATCGCCATCATCGTTGTGCTTGTTTGCGTTGCCGTAGCGCTTCTCGTGGCGCAGTCGGGTGGCGACCAAGACCAGAACGAGGCCCAACAAACTGAGCAAACCGACTCTACGTCACAAGACAAGAACACGAGCGCTCAAGGACAATCAGACTCAAACTATGAGCAAGCTGTGGATGAAAATTCCAATCAGGCGCAGGCTGACAGCACAGTTGACACGCAGGACGGTGATAATGCGTTCCTTAACGACCTCGTGCCACAGATGCATACCGACCTTGACAAGATTTATAATTCTGGAGATGACAAGGCGACAATCAGTTCGCGTGTCGGCACATATTATAAAGGCTTGCGTCGCGTGCTGAAGAAACAGCACAAGACCAGCGCGCAGCTCGATGCCTTTGACAAGGCATTCGCCGAGTATGTTCAGCAAAAGAATAAATGAAGATAACATTATTGACCTTCATGCTGTGGCTCTCAGTGGGAGCCATGGCTCAAACATCTAATCCTCTCCGCGACAGCCTAAAGGTTGCCTCGGAGAGGTTGTCGTTTTATCCCGACTCTATTGATTTGCGTTTGCGCAAAGCGTCATGGTACGTACAGTTGGAGGAATGGCAAAGCGCCAAGAATGAGTACGACATCGTGTTGCGTCACAATCCAGCCAATGTCGCAGCGCTGTATTACAGGGCATACGCTAATGAGCAGCTTGGCCGCTATAAGTTCGCGAGATTGGATTACGAGAACCTTCTGACCATTGTGCCAGGCAATTTTGAGGCTCGTCTCGGCCTTGCCTTGCTCAACGAGAAAGACAAGCACTACACCGAAGCCCTTGATGGGATAAACCAGCTCGTCGATGCTTACCCTGACTCTGCTGTGGTATGGGCGGCGAGGGCCGGCATTGAGAATGAGAGAGGTATGTTGGAGTTGGCGGAATATGACTATGGCAAGGCTATTAGCCTTACACCGGAAAACAAGGACTTTATCCTGTCTCGCGCCGACATACGCATAAGGCTCGGCGAGTTTCAAGACGCTATCCAAGACCTTGACAGGCTTGTAAGGCTTGGCACGCCAAGGGCTGCTTTGAAAGAATGGTACGCCAAGGCTTTGGGCAAGAAGAGAAAATAAGCCCCCAATTGCAAGCCTGCAAATTTAAGACAAAATAAAACTTATTTCTATGAATAAACTAACTCTGGCTCTCCTTGCGGTCATGTTCGCGTCACCTATGTATGCACAGACGCAACTCGGAGGGTTCTACTATGGGCAAATGCCGTCACCCACGGGGTGGGAATGGCAAAGCCCAGACTCTGTGGCCTACAACAAACAGCAGCCGCACGCGTGGTTCTTTTCGTTCAAGAATGTTGACGAGGCGCGCCGCGTGTTACCAGAAAACTCTTCGTTCTGGCGCTCACTCGACGGCGAATGGTTGTTTCATTGGGCCAAGAATCCCGATGAACGTCCAAAGGACTTCTTCCGCGTCGACTTCGACGCAAGCCGTTGGGATCGTGTTCAAGTGCCAATGAACTGGAACACCGCTGGAATGAACGATAAGGGAGAATTCAAATACGGCTATCCGTTATATTCCAATCAACGTGTCATTTTCCAACACCATGTGAAAGTGGGCGACTGGAAAGGCGGTGTCATGCGCGAGCCAAACAAAAACTGGATGACCTACAAGAACCGCAATGAAGTAGGCTCATACCGACGCTCGTTCTCCATTCCTGCCGATTGGAACGGCAAGGAGATATACATCAACTTCGATGGTGTAGACTCGTTCTTCTATATCTATGTCAATGGCAAGTATGTGGGATTCTCGAAAAACTCACGCAACCTCGCGCAGTTCGACATTACACCTTATATTAATAGGAATGGCGAAAATATCGTGGCAGTAGAGGTATACCGCAATTCAGATGGCTCTTTCCTCGAAAGCCAGGACATGTTCCGTCTGCCGGGCATATTCCGCTCTGTGTCACTCACTGCCAAGCCAAAAGTACAGGTGCGCGACATCAAGGCCATTCCCGACTATGACGCTACTTTCACAAATGCGTCGCTGAACATATCTGCCGAGTTGAGCAATCTCACGACAAAGGCAGCAAAAGGCTATTCCATAGACTATACGTTATATGAAAACAAGCTCTACTCCGATGAAAACACTCTCGTGCCTGGTCTCAGCGCGACTGCCAAGGTTGATGAAATAGGAAAGAACGGCAAACTCACGGCAAAGACCACGCTCAATGCAGGCAACATCGTAAAACCCTGGAGCGCGGAAGCTCCTCACCGCTATACATTGGTTGGCGAGTTGAAGGACAAGAAAGGCAATGTCGTTGAGACCTTCTCCACAATCGTCGGTTTCCGCAAAATCGAGATAAAGGACACTCCTGCCAACAAGGATGAATTTGGACTGGCAGGACGATATTACTACCTCAACGGCCAACCCATCAAGTTGAAGGGCGTTAACCGGCATGAGAACAATCCTGCCACCGGGCACTATGTCACACGCCAACAAATGGAGCGCGAAGTGTTCCTCATGAAGCGCGCCAACATCAACCACGTGCGCGACTGCCACTATCCTGACGCTCCTTATTGGTATTACCTGTGCGACAAGTATGGCATATATCTTGAGGATGAGGCCAACATCGAGAGCCATGAGTACTACTATGGCAAGGAGTCGCTCTCGCATGTAAAGGAATTCCGCAACGCCCACATAGCACGCAACATGGAGATGGTGCACTCCACGGTCAACCACCCTTCTGTCGTGATTTGGAGCCTTGGCAATGAGGCTGGCCCTGGCGACAACTTCAAAGACTGCTACAATGCCATAAAGGCTTACGACACGAGTCGCCCAGTGCAGTATGAGCGAAACAACAATATCGTCGACATGGGCTCAAACCAGTATCCTTCAATTCCTTGGGTGCAGGAGGCCGTGAAAGGCAAGTACAACATTAAGTACCCATATCACATCTCTGAATATGCTCATTCCATGGGCAACGCCGTCGGCAATCTCATCGACTACTGGAATGCCATCGAAAGCACCAATTTCTTCATGGGCGGTGCCATTTGGGATTGGGTTGACCAGGCCATCTACAACATAGACCCCAAGACCGGCAAACGCTATTGGGGCTACGGAGGCGATTTCGGCACTGACAACAAGCCAAACGATGGCATGTTCTGCATGAATGGCATCATGCGTCCGGACCTCTCACCAAAGGCACAATACTACGAGGTGAAGAAGGTTTACCAGAATGTTGGCGTCAAGGCAGTTGACATGACAAAGGGCCGCGTCGAAATATTCAATAAGAACTACTTTGAACCGCTGCGCGGCTACCATATCGTATGGTCGTTGTGGAAAGACGGCGAATGCGTTGCCAAGGACATGCCGCTCATGGGAGCCAAGAACATTCTCGGTCCGCGCGAGCGTCAGGTGTACACTCTTGACTACGATTATTCCAAACTCGACCCACAAAGTGAATACTTTGTCAAGATTCAGTTCCTCCAGGGCAAGGACATGCCATGGGCAAAGAAAGGCTATGCCCAGATGGAGGAGCAGCTGCGTGTGAAGGGTGCCGACATAAAGGCTCCGGCATTGAAGACGGTTGCCACTGCCAATGGCGACATCCGTTTCACGCAAGATGCCAAGCTGTTGAATGTAAAGGGTTCAGGCTTCAATGCTACGTTCGACCTCTCCACTGGCGCGATCAGTACGCTTGCCTACGGCAACAACACTGTATTCACCGATGGAAACGGTCCTAAGCTCGATGCTTTCCGTGCTCCTACCGACAACGATGCCGGCATTGGCTACCCTGGCAAATGGTTCAAGTATGGATTGTACGACCTGCGGCACCGTGTGATTGGCAAGCCATCGATAATGAAACTGAAAGACGGTTCACTGCAAATCAGCCTGACAGTGGAAAGCCAGGGCAAGGAAGGATGCCGACAGGCTTACTCCAACCGCGACCGTGACCCACAGTCGGCTTACTCATTCAATGTTGACAAGAAAGCCCTCGGCAAGGACGACTTCAAGTTCACGACAAACCAGATTTACACGATTTATAAAGACGGCTCTATCGAACTCAATAGTGCCATCTCCGCCAGTCAAGCGAGTGTGGTCCTGCCACGTATCGGTTATGCGATGAAGTTGCCAAAGACTTACAACCAGTTCGACTACTACGGACGTGGGCCGGTGAACAATTACAGCGACCGAAAGACGGGACAGTTCATAGAGCACCATCGGGGCATCGTCGGAAAGCAGGACATTGTTCTGCCCAAGCCACAATCCATGGGCAACCGCGAAGAGGTGCGTTGGTGCGCGTTGAGCGAGAGCGGCAAACCGGCAGTCGTGTTTGTTGCCGACAGCACGATGTCTGTATCCGCGTTGCCTTGGAGCGCGCAGCAAATGACGGTCACTGCCCATGCCAATGAACTCCCGGAGTCTGATGGAACCTACCTGCACCTCGACGCTAAGGTCACCGGCCTTGGCGGGGCAAGCTGCGGACAGGGCGGACCGCTCAACGACGACCGTGCCTACAGCCAAAACTACAGTTTCGGTTTCGTGATTCGTCCAGCCGCTGACTCAAGCGCGGAAGCCATGGAAAAGGCAGCGAAGGTTTCCCTTTCCGGTGAACAGCCTATCAGCATTTCACATGGCAACACTGGCAAGGTGACTTTGAGTAGTCCAACCGCCAACCGCACCATTCTCTATACCGTGAACGGAGGCAAAAAAGCTGTACGGTACACCAAGCCCGTTGACATGCGCAATGGTGGAACAATCACGACATGGTATAAGGAAAATCCACAACTGAAGACCTCTGTCAAGTTTGACAAGGTTGACGTTGTTCCTCTTCAGATCGCATTCGCTTCATCAGAAGAACCTGATGAGGGTGAAGCCGCGCATCTTGTTGATGGTGACGAGTCTACCTATTGGCACACAATGTATTCCATTACGCTTGCCAAATATCCTCATTGGGTTGATTTTGACGCCTCGGAACCAAAACTAATGAAAGGCTTCACAATCCTGCCGCGCCAAGACACTGGCTATGGTCGCGTCAGGGACTACGAGATCTACGTGAGCAATGATGGCAAAAATTGGGGCGAACCTATAGCGAAGGGACGATTCGATGCAACCGAAGAAGTGAAAAAAGTCATGTTCAAGCAGCCTGTCAAGGCACGCTACATACGGTTCCGCGCTCTTAACGGCCATTATGGTGTTGACTATGCTTCAGCGGCAGAGTTCTCTCTGATAGCGGAATAGCAGACATTTTTCCTTTTCAAATTTACAGGAAAAAACTGACAATTCGCCATTGCGTCGCAACCCCTTCGGCTTTACGCTTGAATCGCGTCGGCTTTACGGTTGAATCGCGATGCCATTACGCTTGAATCGCGACGCGATTACGGCGTGAAGCCGATGACCCCTCATTTAGGGCATCTTTACGCCGTGGAGCCGACTAAAAATGACGATAATTGTTGGGCATTTCAAATAAATGCCTTAACTTTGCAAAAAGTACAATTAAGAAAACATGGCATTATGAAGAAGTATATTTGCACAATATGTGGATGGGTTTATGACCCAGCCAAAGGAGATCCAGACAACGGCATACAACCCGGGACGGCTTTTGAAGACCTCCCTGACGATTGGGTGTGCCCTGAGTGTGGAGTAGGAAAAGAGGACTTTGAAGAAGAGGAGGACTAAACGATGAAGAAAATCACAGAGAAAGTGTCATGGGTGGGAAAAATAGACTGGGAGCTGAAGCACTTCCATGGCGATGAGCTGTCCACCCACTTTGGCTCAAGCTACAACTCATATCTTATTCGCGACAAGAAGAACGTGCTCATCGACACGGTGTGGACTCCATACGACCATGAGTTCGTGGCACACTTGGCGGAAGACATCGACTTGAACGACATCGACTATATCGTGATGAACCACAACGAGAATGACCATTCAGGCGCTCTGCCAGCCCTGATGAAGCTCATCCCCGACACCCCGATTTATTGCACCAAGAAAGGTGAGCAAATATTGCGTGGGCTCTATCACGAGGACTGGAACTTCGTGAACGTGAAACAGGGCGACACGCTGAACATCGGCGAGAATACCCTGCACTTCATAGAGGCGCCAATGTGCCACTGGCCCGACACCATGATGACTTATGCCGACAAGGAGCAAATACTTTTCTCCAACGACGTCTTTGGTCAGCACTATGCCACGGAGAGCCTCTACGACGACACCGTGAACCAGCGCGACCTGTTCCGCGAGGCTGAGAAATATTATGCCAACATCCTCAATATCTACAACGTCAACGTGAAGCGCAAGGTCGACGAGTTTGTAAAGGCTAACCTCCCGCTCAAGATGATAGCGCCCTCGCATGGCGTGATTTGGACCGACCACATCAAGGACATTGTGGACTGCTACCAGAAATGGGATTCCAACTATCAGGAAGACCAAGTGACCATTATCTATGACACCATGTGGCAAGCCACACGACGCATGGCTGAGCAGATAGCCAACGGCGTGCGCGAGGCTCATCCCGAGACCCGCGTGGTGATTATGAACGCCACCAAGGACGACAAGAGCGACATCATACTTGAGACGTTCCGCTCGCGCGAGATTCTCGTGGGTTGCCCCACTGTCAACCTTGGCATGACCTATGCCATAGCCGGCATACTTGAGCTCATTCATGGCATGCGGTTCAAGGGCAAGAAGGCAGCCGTGTTCTCCAGTTACGGTTGGGGCGGCGGCGTGGAAAAACGCATTCAGCAACGCCTTGAGGAAGCCGGATTCGAGATTGCCGCCGAGCCGTTGAAGGTGAAGTGGGCTCCCGATAGCGATGCCGAGAAGCAATGCCGCGAATGGGGCAGAGGACTGTGACAGGCTCACAGGCTTAATCTCAAGAAAACAAAACACGACATACAAAAATGACATTATCTACACTCATGCTCATCGGCGGCCTTGGCACCCCTGAGCTCATCATCATACTAATAGTAGTGTTGCTGCTTTTTGGCGGCAAGAAGATACCCGAGTTGATGAAAGCCATGGGGCAGGGCGTCAAGAGTTTCAAGGATGGTGTCAACGGCATCAACGATGCCGTTGACAAGACCGTAAATGCCGATGACAAGACCGACAAGCCAGCCACGGACGCGGACAAGCGCTGATGGCGAGGCCACGTTTTGGGATCACCTCGAAGTGCTGCGATGGACGCTCGTGCGCATCGTCGTGGTGTGGGCGGTGGTGCTGATAGCGGGCTTCGCGTTCATTCCATGGCTTTTCGACCATGTGGTTATGGCACCAGCCTCCAACGACTTCTTCCTCTACCATTGGCTTGCGACACTTTCGGGTCATTTCGTGCCTGTGCCCAGCGACCTCGTGAAGCCTTTTCACGTGTCGGTCATCAATCTGCGGTTGGCGTCGCAATTCTTCCTTCAGTGCGAGTTGTCGTTTTGGCTCGCGCTGTTGGTCAGTTTCCCATACATCGTCTTTGAGGTATGGCGGTTCGTGTGTCCCGCGCTTTATGCCAACGAGAAGCGTGGCGTGCGGTTCACTTTCGTTCTCGGCACGGTGCTCTTCTTTGCCGGTTGCGCGGTGGGCTATGGGCTTGTATTCCCCCTGACGTTGCGCTTCCTCTATACCTATCAGCTGTCACCGACTATATCCAACCAACTGTCTCTCGACAGCTACATGGACAATTTCCTGATGCTCACGTTCATGATGGGCATCATCTTCGAGTTGCCTGTGCTCTCGTGGCTCCTCTCGAAACTCGGGCTGCTCCATCGCTCGTTTTTCAATCGCTATCGTCGCCATGCCATCGTGGTGCTGCTTGTGGTGGCGGCGTTCATCACCCCGTCGTCGGATCCTTTCACGCTCTTCGCGGTGTTCCTGCCCATCTATATCCTGTGGGAACTTTCAGCGTTGCTTGTGAGGAAATGAGAGTAGAAGGCAATGGCGAGGCAGAAAATAATCTCCGAAAGAAATAGAAAAATGAAAAAGATAACATTGCTTGTAATAGCAGCCATGGCTCTTTTCGCCTCCTGCCAGCAGACTGAAGACGAAAAGGCCGCGCCACTCATGAGCAAGATAGACTCGCTCTATAAGGCCGGCAACTATCAAGCCACGCTCAACGCCATCACGCAGCTTCGCGCCAACCATCCCAAGGCGATAGAAAGTCGCGAGAAGGCACTCAAGATATGGCAAGACGCTTCGCTCAAGATGACGCAAAACGACGTTGGCCGCACCGACTCGGCATTGCAAGCCACCATAGCGCAATACGGCGTGGAGAAAGACTTGTACAAGAAAAACATGCTCCGCGTGAAGCGCGACTCCCTGCAAGTGCGCTACGACGCCCTTTGCGGCACAGTGAGGGTAATACACAGGAGGCAGGCTGAAAAGTGAGATAAAGCGAGCCAAGAAGAAAAAACTTGTTTTCTGCCATACACTCTTAAAAATTTAGTAACTTTGCAGTCTATAAGGAAGATACCGTTATGGCAAAACAAGATACAAACCAGGAGTTCAAGGATACCCTAAACGAGTGTCGCGACCTTTTCGCCAAAAAACTCCACGACTATGGGGCGTCGTGGCGCATATTGCGTCCGTCGTCGCTCACCGACCAGCTTTTCATAAAGGCTCGTCGCATACGTGACCTTGAGACCACCGGCAAGGCCATGGTCGACGAGGGCATACGCCCTGAGTTCATCGGCTTGGTCAACTACGGCATCATCGGCTTGATACAGCTCGCCCATCCATCCGTCCTCACTCCCGACATGGACGCCAAGGAGGCATTGGCCCTCTACGATGGCGTCGCCAACAAGGCTTTTGAGCTGATGGTAAGGAAAAACCACGACTATGGTGAGGCGTGGCGTGAGATGCGCGTGAGCAGTTACACCGACTTCATCCTCACCAAGATTGCCCGCATCAAGCAACTTGAGGACATCGCGGGGCAGGCGTTGGCGTCGGAGGGCGTCGACTCCAACCTGCTCGACATCATCAACTATTCTGTTTTTGGGGCAATACGCTTGAAATAATAAAAATGGCAACGGTAAGCACACATCAAAGTCTTAATAAGGTCAAGGCGATAGCGTTGACCTTGCTGGTGAATGTTTGTCGTTTCCTTCTCGGTGCCACGTTCGTGTTCTCCGGCTTTGTCAAGGCCATTGACCCGATAGGCACCCAATACAAACTTCAAGACTATCTTTCGGCAGTGGGATTGGGAGGCATGGTGCCAGACATCGTCACGCTCCTTTCCTCCGTGGCCTTGTCCACGTTGGAGTTCAGCCTCGGCGTGTTCGTGCTGTTCGCCATCCGTCGTCATCTCGTGTCAAAGATTCTTGTGGCGTTCATGGTCGTGATGACACTCGTCACACTATGGATAGCGTTGTTCAATCCAGTGAAAGACTGTGGGTGCTTTGGCGACGCCTTGCAGTTGACCAACGTTGAGACATTGCTCAAGAACATCGTGCTCCTTGCTGCCGCTGTCGTCTTGGCATGGCAACCGTTGCATATGTATCGCTTCCTGTCGCGCTCAACGCAGTGGATAGCGATAAACTACACAATCCTCTTTGTGCTCTTGCTCAGCGCGCATTGCCTTTATCACCTTCCGTTGATTGATTTCCGTCCCTACCACATTGGCATGAACATCAAGAAGGGAATGGAAATTCCGGCTGGCGCGCCGCAGCCACAATTCAACACCACTTTCATTCTGCAAAAGAATGGCGTGAAGAAAGAGTTTACCCTCGACAACTATCCCGACTCGTCGTGGCAGTTTGTCGACTCCAAGACCGTGCAGACCAAGGAAGGTTACGTGCCTCCAATCCACGACTTCTCCATACAGAAGCCAAATGGTGACGACATCACCGACAGCGTGCTCACGGCAAAGGGTTACGTCTTCCTTCTCGTGTCGCCACACCTTGAGCAAGCAGACGACTCCAATTTCGGCGACATAGACCAGCTCTACGAGTATTGCCAAGAGCAAAAGATACCATTCTATTG
The DNA here is from genome assembly GCA_036743855.1 of Prevotella sp. Lineage (GTDB taxonomy): Bacteria > Bacteroidota > Bacteroidia > Bacteroidales > Bacteroidaceae > Prevotella. The sequence goes on from DAINOS010000005.1 coordinate 18,756, forward strand.
CCTCACCGCATCTACACAGAAGGACATAGACCATTGGGCTGACATCACGGGGGCGGAATACCCTTTCTGCTTCACCGATGAGACCACGCTCAAGACCATCATACGCAGCAACCCCGGATTGCTGCTGCTGAAAAACGGGACTATAATACGGAAGTGGAGTCACAACGACTTGCCTTCGAGCATGAGCCTCAACGCGCCATTGTCGAAGCTCGACATTGGCAAGATGCCGTCAAATGGCTTGGGAGAGACCATCATGAAGGTCGTGCTCTTGTTCTTTATCCCGCTCATCCTCCTCGTCTTCGCCGACCGCACGTGGGCGTGGACCAAATACCTCAGGAGGAGGAAGCGGCGAAACTGATAGCTCATTTTATTTTTTAATATTAATATTAATCATCATGAGAAAGAAAATTGTAGCAGGCAACTGGAAAATGAACGAGAACCTGCAAGAGGGTGTTGCCCTGGCAAAGGAAATCAACGAGACACTGAAGGCTGACAAGCCAAACTGCGGTGTCATCATCTGCACTCCTTTCATCCATCTGGCAAGCGTGGCTCAGGTCCTCGACCAGAATGTGGTTGCTCTTGGCGCCGAGAACTGCGCTGACAAGGAAAAGGGAGCTTATACGGGTGAGGTGAGCGCTGCCATGGTTAAGTCAACAGGCGCGCAGTATGTCATCCTTGGCCACTCAGAGCGTCGTCAGTACTATCACGAGACAGCCGAGATCCTGAAGGAGAAGGTTCAGCTCGCACTTGCCAACGGCTTGAAGGTCATCTTCTGCTGCGGTGAGACACTGGAGGAGCGCGAGGCCAACAAGCAGAACGAGGTCGTGAAGGCCGAGCTCGACGGCAGCGTGTTCAACCTCACAGCTGACGAGTGGAAGAACATCGTGCTGGCTTATGAGCCAATCTGGGCCATCGGCACAGGCAAGACCGCTACTTCTGACCAGGCAGAGGAGATGCTCGCTTACATCCGCTCTATCGTCGCCGAGAAGTATGGCAAGGAGGCTGCTGAGGACACTACAATCCTCTACGGTGGCAGCTGCAAGCCAGGCAACGCTCCTGAGCTCTTCGCTAAGCCCGACATCGACGGTGGCTTGATCGGTGGCGCTTCTTTGAAGGCTGCTGACTTCAAGGGCATCATCGACGCTTGGAAGAAGTAATTTATTGATTCTTTATTAAAACCGGTGGTGTCACGGGCAACAATGCCCTTGGCATCATCGGCATTACACACTAAATGAGGAGGAACACAGCGGATATCTCTTTCCGCCTTATCTTAACAAAAACGCATTTTAATTAATGAAGAGATTCGTTTTTCTTTTTTTGTCAATCATCAGTGTCATGGTATCGGCTGAGGCACAGACTTTCACGCAACACCTGCAACAGAGCCAGGCGGGCAAGGGCAAAGTCTCCATATCGCAAAGCCGTGAGATTGACGCGCTTGTAAACGGTACCATAACGCAGAGTGTGGCAGTGGAGCAGGCGCAGAAGCAGACTATAAAGAAAAACACCACCACAGCCACAAAAGCCAACGTCCCCGTGACGCCGACACAGCCAACTGTTCATGCCACTGCGACAAAGACCGTCAAGGCCAAACATGAAGCCACGCCAACCGCCGTGGCCAACGCCGCGAAAAACGACAGCTTGGAGAAAGCCCGCGCGCATGAGCAGGAAGAGAAACTCAAGGCGCAAAAATCTCAAAAAAACGCGGTGGAGGAGGCACTGGCCTTACAGAGGCGCATAGCTGAAAAATCGGCTGAGGAAAAACGAAAGGAAGCTGAGGAAAAACGGCAACTTGCCGAAACCAAGAGGCAATCGGCAGAACAGCAAAAAGCCATCGCTGAGGAGGAAGCGGAGGCAGAACTTCATATCCCGACCGTGGACATGCGCAAGAAGGTCATGCGTGGGGCCCGCAAGGTGACGGGTTATCGCGTGCAGGCCTTCGCGGGAGGAAACACGCGCGCCGACAAGACAAAGGCCCAACAAGCCGGAAACGACATAAAGATGCGTTTCCCAGACCAGCCCATCTACGTGCATTTCTATTCACCTCGATGGATTTGCAGGGTGGGGAACTATCGCTCTATCAACGAGGCGCGACGAATGCTCAGCGCGATAAAAAGCATGGGCTATAAGGCCGCGGTCATCGTGAAAGGGCAAATCACCGTGTTCGACTAATATTATATATACTCCTTATTATATATACTTATAAATGAATCCAGAGACAGAATTCCGTGATGGGCTCGATGAGCTCGCCATGCACTATAAGGCGATACTCTCGCTCTTGGGCGAAGACCCTGAGCGAGAGGGCTTGCAGAAGACCCCCATGCGCGTGGCCAAGGCCATGCAGATACTCACGCGCGGTTATACCCAAGACCCCCACAAGGTGCTCACCGACGCGCTCTTTGAGGAGAAGTACGACCAGATGGTAATCGTGAAAGACATTGACTTCTTCTCAATGTGCGAACACCACATGCTGCCTTTCTATGGCAAGGCTCACGTGGCTTACATTCCCAATGGGCATATCACCGGGCTCAGCAAGATAGCGAGGGTCATCGACATATTCTCTCACAGGCTTCAAGTGCAAGAGCGTCTCACCGAACAAGTGATGAACTGCATCAATGACACTCTCAAGCCGCAGGGCGTGATGGTGGTTATCGAGGCGCGCCACATGTGCATGCAGATGCGTGGCGTGGAGAAACAAAACAGCGTCACCACGACATCGGCATACAGTGGAGTGTTCGAGTCGATGAAGGTGCGCGAGGAGTTCATGAGTCTTCTTAGAGGCGAGGCAAGGAGGATATGATGAAGTTTATATCATGGAATGTCAACGGCCTCCGTGCTTGTGTCAAGCCGAAGACCGATGACGATGGCAACATAAAGAGCAAAGGCTTTGAGGCTTACTTCAAGGAGCTTGACGCCGACTTTTTCTGCATTCAGGAAACCAAGATGCAGGCTGGCCAACTCGACTTGCGGTTTGAAGGCTACCAGTCGTTTTGGAACTATGCCGACCGCAAGGGCTACAGCGGCACGGCAATCTACACACGTCACACTCCGCTCAGCGTGAGCTATGGCATTGGCATCGATGAGCACGACCATGAGGGGCGCGTGGTGACATTGGAAATGCCCGACTTCTATCTGGTCTGCGTCTACACGCCAAACTCGCAAGAGGCAGAGACAAAGGGCGGAAAGCCTCGGCGGTTGGCTTACCGCATGAAATGGGAAGACGACTTCCAGGCGTATCTCCATGGCCTCGATGAGAAGAAGCCTGTCATAGTGTGTGGGGACATGAACGTGGCGCATGAAGAGATAGACATCAAGAACCCAAAGACAAATCACCTGAGCGCCGGCTTCACCGACGAGGAGCGTGGCAAAATGACGACCTTGCTCAACAGTGGTTTCACCGACACGTTCCGTGCCCTTCATCCCGATGATGTCACCTATTCGTGGTGGAGCTACCGCTTCCGCTCCCGTGAGCGAAACACGGGGTGGCGAATCGACTATTTTCTCACGTCCAACCGCCTGCGCGACCGCATAACAAATGCGTCAATCCACACTGAGATATACGGCTCTGACCATTGCCCGATAGAACTGGATATTGAGTAGCACGATATTGTCTTGACCTGCAAGGCAAGAAACTCTTTTTTGGTATACTTTTTGCATATTGAAAGATGCATATTAAAGTTACAGGAAGGAGCATTAATGATGAGACAGATCAAGATTTCTCGAAGCATAACCGACCGCCAAGGTGAGTCTTTGGAGCGTTATCTCGCGGAGATAGCACGCATTCCAATGATTGATCCAGAAGAGGAAACTCAACTTGCCGATGAAATACGCAAGGGCGGCAAGAGGGGTGAACGAGCAAAGGATCGTCTTGTGTCAGCCAACCTCAGATTCGTGGTCTCGGTGGCTAAACAGTATCAACACAAAGGACTGTCGCTTACCGACCTCATCGATGAGGGCAATATCGGTCTCGTGAAAGCCGCCGAAAAGTTTGATGAGACTCGTGGATTCAAGTTCATAAGTTACGCCGTGTGGTGGATTAGGCAGAGCATATTGCAAGCCATTGCCGAGCAAGGACGCATGGTCAGACTGCCACTGAATCAAGTGGGCGCGTTGTCGAAAATCAACACTGAGATAGAGAAGTTTGAGCAAAAGAACCACCGTCAGCCTTCGTCGGAAGAACTTTCAGACATCACAAACATTGACGCCAACAGGATTGAGAACACGCTGAACGCCGACTTGCGCCACATGAGCATCAACGCCCCGTTCTCAGACGATGACAGCAACTGCCTTGAGGATATTTTGCCTTCCAACGATGAGACATTGACCAAGGAGGTAGACAAGGAGTCGATGGATCAGGACTTCAAGGATGTTTTCAAGCAAGTGCTCAAGCCACGCGAGGTCACCATTCTTTGCAAGAGCTTTGGCATGGGATGCCAGGAAGAAGGCGCGGAGGAGATTGGAGCGCAGTTGGGGTTGACCCGCGAGCGCGTGAGACAGATAAAGGAGAAAAGCATAGACAAGATAAGAAAGAGCGGATGCAAGCGCCTCTTGACGAAATATCTTGGATAGGAGATTGATGAAAGCTGGACGGAATAATTTGCAGGGAATAATTTGGCGGTTACGCGGGAAATGCGTAACTTTGCCAAATATAATATACAATGGGCTTGTATGGATTTGACGGCAAGACGAAATTGTATGTAAGCACGCGGAGCCTCGTTGGCTAGCTCCATAATCTGAGTGAACAACAATTTAATTGGCGAAAACAACTACGCTCTCGCTGCCTAACTGAAGTACAGTAGGTTACTGGCTTAATCCCTGCGCAAGGCGCGGGGACGAGACATCGCTCCGAGGATGTTTTTCCGAATCCGGAGATTAAGCGGTGCAGACTAAATCGGGAATAGTCATTGGCAGCCTCGCGCCATTGGCGAAACGCTTTAGAGGATAAGACGGCAGTTGGTGGTCCAGGTCTTGCTGCCGTACGAAAATCAAGGCTGGAATAAGCGTGTAGAAAGCATATGGCTTCCTTGTTCGGACCGGGGTTCGACTCCCCGCAGGTCCACATTATTTATTATATATAATGAAGAGCAGATGACGGGAATTGCGGTTTCTGCTCTTTTTTATTTTTGTAGCCTATCTTCATCTTTTGTTTCGTTGGCATCTATACCCAAAAATGATGACCGTGGGGATGAAAAGATTTACCTATTTTTGAGTATTGTATACTTTTAAACAAACTTTTACCTTTGCACTCGAAAATTAAGGTTATCAATAGCGATGAACAACATTATTCTTTCACTCCTTTCAACGGCCCTGTTGTTTGGTGGTTTCCAAAGTGTTAAGGCACAGCAGAGCGCTGCCGATTCCGTGATGAACCACGTCAAGGGCAACCGCCTCAGTGTTGGCGGTTACGGTGAAGTGGCTTACAGCCGCAACTATTATAGCGATAGCGGAAACCGTTACAGCAGTGCCTCCGCGCACAAGAATGACCCAAGCCATGGCAGGTTTGACATTCCCCACGCTGTCATCTACTTGGGCTATGACTTCGGCAAGGGCTGGACGATGGGTACCGAGATAGAGTTTGAGCATGGTGGTGCTGGTTCAGCTATCGAGTATGAGGCAGAAGAGGCTATTGAGATGGAGCAAGAGCAGGAGAAAGGCGGCGACGTGGAACTGGAACAGTTCTGGATTCAAAAGTCTTTCGGCCGTTTCCTTAATGTGCGCGCTGGCCACATCGTGGTGCCATTCGGCTTGACCAACGCCTATCATGAGCCGCTGAATTTCTTTACCGTTTATCGTCCTGAGGGCGAGAATACCATTCTTCCATGCACATGGCATCAAACAGGTGTCTCTCTTTGGGGGCATGTGGGTGACTTCCGTTACACGGCACAGATGGTTGCCGGTTTGGACGCTTTCCAGTTCAGCCGCGACAAGTGGATAAACCCTGGCACGACAAAGCCTTTTGAGTATGAGGTGGCAAACAAATACGGTTTTGCCGCACGTGTGGACAACTATACGATTCCTGGACTTCGCTTGGGCATCAGTGGTTATTACGGCCAATCAATGCACAATGCCACTCCAAACGACATGGACAAGCCTGGCAAGGTGGCACACAAATACAAGGGCAACATTTATTTAGGCTCATTCGATTTCAGCTTCAACCGTTACAATTGGATTGCGCGTGGCAATATTGATTATGGTTATGTCAGCGACGCCTCGAATATCAGCAAGTTGGTCAAGCCAGGTGTTCAATATGTGAAGCCTTATCAGACGAACCAAAACTTCGGCTCTCATGCCATAGCGACCATGGTGGAAGTGGGTTATGACGTATTCTCACAGATAGCGAAACTTCGCGCCATGAAGCAGAAGTTGTATGTGTTTGGTCACTATGAGTACTACGACTCTTATATCCATTGCGCTACCGGCACGTGGACAAAGAAGCAAATCCTCGCTGGCGGCATCAACTATTATCCCATCAAGGACATTTGCGTGAAAGCGGAGTACAACTATCGCAAGTTCGACAGCAAGTACAACAACGAGCCAGCGCTCAACATTGGCGTGGCTTATCAGGGATTCTTCCTTTAATTGATAGCATAAGAATAATTTATAAACCAAAAGATAGCTAATAAGCAATGAAAAAGATTCAGAAGTTGGCTATGGCCTTTCTCATGGGCACCATGGCTTTAGGTTTCACCGCATGTAGCAGCAGTGACGATCCTGTGGTAGAGTACTCCGATCTTGATCAGTTTGGTCAGGCTGACGTGACTGTCAACAACAGCGACCTTGAGATGCAGAAGATTGCCAAGGTCTACACGCAGGACGTGGTTTATCCTACTTATCAGGCACTTGCCAAGAATGCGCGCGAGCTCTATGCTGCCACGACAACTCTTTACCAAGCTGCTGAGGCTGGCACGATGACACAAAGCCAGATAGACGCTTGCTGCGAGGCTTTCAAGAACGCACGCCGCGAGTGGGAGCGCAGTGAGGCTTGGCTCTATGGCTCTGCCGAGGACGGAAGCAACAACATCGACCCGCATATCGACTCATGGCCACTCGACCACGACGAGCTTGTGAGCGCTCTCAACAACGCCACTCTCATAGCAGGCTTGAAGGGCAGCAATCCTGAGCAGTTCGTGAGCGATAACAACGAGAAGTTCCAATCAGTGCTTGGCTTCCACGGCATGGAGTTCGTGCTTTTCCGTGATGGCAAGAACCGCACGGTGGAGGCACTCAAGACCAAGGACGACTATGAGGACATGACCTCTGTGAACGGTTTGGACGAGTTGGCATTCTTGAACGCTGTCGCTGGTGACGTTAAGAACATGACCGCCCTTCTCGAATACACTTGGATGGGTTCTGCCGCAAGCACGGAGACCAAGCAGGTGCTTACTGAAAACAATTACGTGTTCAACCACCTGAGCCATCACATGGGCATGGCAAAGGACAAGTATTGCTGGGGTCAGTGGCTTCTTATGCCATCCGCTACCACTGGATACACTTCATGGCCTGGTACGATAAACCAGATTCTCGTGGGTGGCTGCTCAAACATCTGCAATGAGGTGCAGGAGCAGAAGCTTGGCCAGGCATGGCGTGTTGCCAATGGTCAAGGCGGTACGACTGAGGATGGTGACAAGGAGTCTATCGACTACATTGAGTCACCATACAGCCATCGTTCATTTGTTGACTACAAGGACAACCTTTACTCCATCAAGAACTCGCTCTATGGCACTCGCGACGTTGATGCCACGACTCCTGCTGAGCACTCAATCATGAAGTTCCTCCAGAACAACAATGCCGAACTCGCCACAAAGATGAACAACGCGCTCAACGCAGCCCTCAAGTCTCTTGATGACGCTACCGCAGCTCAGGGCTATTTCAAGAAGAACCCAGGCTCAGCCGCAGTGAAGAACGCTATCGACAAGATCAAGGATTGCGACGACTGCCTTAACGAGGTTGGCACATGGTTCCAGAACCAGCAGGCTAAGTAACCGCTTGCGAAGGGAAACAGAAAAAACATATAACGAACGTAGCCCCATCTCATTCGTAATGAAAGGACGGGGCTGCGTTATATCCATGTAAACACACACATTATTATAATTATACTATAAATATTATGAAGAAGTATCATTATTATTTGATGTCATTAGCCATGGCAGCCACATTGCCGTTGACATCTTGCTCGGACGAGAATCCGACTCCTGGTGGCAATGGTGAAGAACCATTGGAGAGTGACGGTCAGTACATTAATAAGGCCGTGGGCAATTTCTCGGCTGATGAGTGGTTGCCTGGAGGCGAAAAGGGAACGACACTGAATGTTAACTCCTCGTGCTATGAGGATGAGTCACCTGCCGTGGAGGAACAAGGCTTCATGGGCGACTTCAAAAATGGTGAATACTTCTTTGACCATCAGTACACTATCAATACCGCTCCTGTAGCTGGTCTTGGCCCGGCATACGTGCGTCGTTCATGCTTGGACTGTCACCCTGGCTACGGTCATGGTCAGCGCAAGGACAAGTATCAGTCAATCTATGGCAATGGCAATGGCTATCTGCTCGTGGTGTACCATCCAACGGATGGAGCCAACAGCAATGACGGTGGTTATGTAAGCGAGGTAACAGGTATGCCTCAGACCCAGGCTACGGCACCATTCAAGGCTCCTATCGATGAGGACGCTGTGAATATCAAATGGGAACACGTCACGGCCATGGAAAGCGGTTTGCCACTACAATTCCCTGATGGAGAGAAATATGATTTGATTTATCCGGTAGTGGACATACCACGAAGTGCTTTCCATACCAATCCTAATCCATACGACACTGGCAACAAGGCTGTCGCTTTCCGTTTGGAGAGCACTATCGGCATCATTGGCACGGGGCTTCTCGATGCTATCACGGAAGATGACATCAAGGCTCAGTATGAGGCTACCGCCAATTACTTCAAGAAGCAAGGCAAGAATGTGTCCGAGTATGTAAACCCAAATTTCTGGGATGCCTCAGCCAACGACTTTGCCTCAGGTGCTTGGTATGCTGCGACTGCCGGTGGAGCTGGTCAATATGTTGACGGCACTCCTGGAAAGAAGATGATCAAGCGCTTCACTTATGCCTTGACACGTGCCACATTGCAGGATGGTCCTGGTGCCAACGCCATCTGGAACATCACGAACGTGACTCGTCCTGACCGTTCTAAATTGTATACCACTGACGCTTGGGCCAATGCGATGTCTGAGGATCAAGAGGTTATAAAGAAGATAAAGGATGGTCACATTGCTCCTTATTATGCCGACACTGACGATGAAATCAAGGCAAGGGTCAAGGGCTTGCTGTCACCGAATACAAATCAGTTTGACAACCAGTGGACTGGCACGAGTCTCACTCCGGAGATGTCTGCCGATAAGTTCTACCAGTTCATGGTTTGGCATCGTGGCCTTGCCATTCCTCGTGCCCGCAACTTGAACGACAAGAGGGTGCAAAGAGGTAAGGAACTGTTCAACGAGATGGGCTGCACAAGTTGCCATCGCGCAAAGTGGGTTACAGGACCAGACAACTATTGGATGCCTAAGATGCTCGAAGGCAAGAAGTTGCCTCAGTACGCCAATCAGACCATTTACCCTTACACCGACATGATGCAGCATAAGCTCTACATGAAGAACGACATTCATGGTTCATGGTGTCGCACTACTCCTCTTTGGGGTCGTGGCCTGAGCTTTATCAACACTGGCGCCGAAGATCGCTTGCACGACTGCCGTGCACGCAATGAGATTGAGGCAATCATGTGGCATGCTTATTCCAAGAACTCGCACGCTTACGAAGCCGCTCTCAAGTTCTACAACTTGAAGAAGGAAGATCGTGACGCGGTGGTGCTGTTCCTCCGTTCCATCTAATCATGGTTAAGAGAATAATATATTTTCTATACATACTTGTGCTCGTTTGCATGGCTGTCGCCACAATAGTGGAGAAAAGCCAGGGCACAAGTTATGTACATGCCCACTATTACGGGGCATGGTGGTTTACCCTTATTTGGGCGGCACTTGCCGCCTTAGGGGTATTCTATATTATAAAGATGAAGGTTAGGCGTGCATCCACGCTTACCCTTCATCTTTCTTTTGTCATTATCCTCATAGGCGCGTTTCTCACTCATGTCTCGGCAAAGAGGGGCATGATGCACTTGCGTGCCGGACAACCATCCAACATATATATGGCGGCAGACGAAAAGCAGGGCATGAAAGAGGAAAAATTGCCTTTCTCCCTATGCTTGCGAAAGTTTGAGGCCAAGATGCATGACGGCACCGATGCCGTAGCCGACTATTCATCCAAGTTCACCGTGATTGACGGGAAAGAAAAGATTTATGGCGAGGTGTCGATGAACCATATCTATTCTCATCGTTCCTACCGTTTCTACCAATCTTCCTACGACGAGGATGGCAAAGGCAGCATACTCGCCATCAATGCCGACCCTTACGGCATACCAGTGACCTACACTGGATACGCCTTGCTCTTCTTCTCATTGATTTGGATGCTTTTCGACCCAAAAGGTTGTTATCGTAAGCTCTTGCGAAGCCCGCTTCTCAAGAAAGGCGCGTTGATGATAACCCTAATGCTGTGCCTCGGTAACGTCCAGCCGTCGTATGCCGATTCTTCTTCATCGAGCCTTCGGAATGCAGTGCTCCCGAAAGAGACGGCTAAGAAGTTTGGCGAGTTGTACATTCTTTACAACGACCGCATCTGCCCAGTACAGACTTTTGCCCTCGATTTTTGCAAGAAGATTTACGGTGCGCGTGGATACCATGGCTTGACAGCCGAACAAGTCCTTTCAGGCTGGTTGTTTTATGGGGATGTTTGGGCCAACGAGCCATTCATCAAGATTAAAGGCGGAGAGCTGAAGTCATCGATGAACCTTCCTGATTACGCTCCGCTCAACATCTTCTTCAACAACGAGATGGGAGGTTATACCATAGGGCGATATGTCCAGGAATACTACGATGGGCAGCAAGACAAATTGCATAAGCAGGCGGCTGACATAGATGGCAAAATACAGATTGTCATGGAGCTTCGTCAAGGCTTGTCTCTCAAGGTGTTGCCTTACACTTTCACTCGGAACGTGAGAGCCACAAAAGACCATCCCTTTATCAAGGCTGGCACCACTACGTGGTTTTCGCCTGTGGACAAATTGCCGCGAGCGGTGGAGCGCCAACACGCAATCTATATAAAAAATGTGTTCCCATTGCTTTATCGCGACGTAAAGGCTGGGAAGATGAATCTCGCAAATGAGTTCTTCGACAAGATGAGGAAATATCAAGAGATAAGTGGTGGAAGTTCTTTGCCATCGGCTACCCAATATAAGGCGGAGCGTATTAACAATGCCTTCCCTTTCGCGACAATTCTCTTCATGGTTAACCTGACCTTAGGTTTTATCGCCCTCTTCTACACCATCTATCGCATGACAAGGAAAAAGACGGTCAAGGCTCTCGATTATGCTTTGCCGATATTATTGGTTGTCTCGTTTCTTGCTCTTACCTTTGGCTTGGCGTTGAGGTGGATCATCAGTGGCAACGTGCCAATGTCGAATGGATACGAGAGCATGTTGACCGTGGCATGGTTTGTCATGCTCATTAGCATTTTCATGCAATTCAAGGTTCGCATGGTCATGGTGTTTGGCTTTCTCCTCTCTGGTTTCTTCCTCTTGGTGAGCCATATCAACCAGATGGATCCTGCCATTGGCCAAATGATGCCAGTGTTGAACAGTCCGTTGCTCAGCCTCCATGTGAGCATCATCATGATGAGTTATGCGCTCTTGTCCTTGACTTTCATCTGCGGCATCATGGGCATCACGCTGCGTTCCCATTGCGAGGAACTGCAAGTGCTGAGTCGCGTGTTTCTCTATCCGGCACTCACCGCCATGGGCATAGGCATATTTATCGGTGCCATTTGGGCAAACGTGAGCTGGGGAACATATTGGAGCTGGGACAGCAAGGAGACGTGGGCACTCATCACTTTCATGATTTATGCCGTGGTGGTTCATACCCAGACCCTTCCTGCCTTCCGCAAACCGTTGGTTTATCACGTATACATCACGTTGGCTTTCCTTAGCATAATAATGACATATTTCGGTGTCAACTACTTCTTGAGCGGTATGCACAGTTATGCGTAAGTCTGATGATGTCACCATTTAGAGATTTGAAAAAGAATCGGGCTCAATTATTGCCCGATTCTTTTTTCGTAAGCTGTTTTGTTCTGACTTTTCTATTATTATTGTAACTTTGCAAAAGCAAAATTAATCATCAAAGAAACACACATTTAATTTATCTCAATGAAAAAGATTGCATCTCTTATGTTGCTCTTTGTGGCAATGCTTACGACAACAATCCTCATGTCTTGTGGAGACGACAACGATAATCCAGAAACTCCTTCCGTGGCTGGTGTCTACAATGGCAAGGATGTCCTTAAAATCTCGCTTGGTAAAGATTATACCGCGACAGCCGATGGTGCCAAATACGACATCTCGCAAAACAAGGATGGCTCATTGAACATAGTCTTTCCTGAGGAGAATTTCGATTTCACCGGTCAAGGCGCTCCTTTTGGCAAGATAGTACAGGGAACATACGTGGTCAAGAACATTCCGTACGACAAGGACAAAAACGCCTATTATCTGGATTACAGTGGCAAGGTGAGAGTTGACGTCACGCTCAACGGCACAAAAAACAATTATGAAATAACGTCAGGGAATCTCACGGTGACATTTAATGGAAACAATGTCAATGTGGTCAATGAACATAAGTATAAAGGAATGCCACCTGCTTTGACTATGACAGGTACTTTTGAAGGAGTGAAATAAACGCGGTTTGGGCTATGCCATAGACTTTTCAATGTAAGTTGTGGCGATGTGAATTAAATAATGGCTTTCCCAAGAACAAGAAATATATTTTTGGCAGTGGCGTTGTCAGTCTGCCTTGACACTTCCGCCCAATATGCATGGCAGCATGAGGTTGGGGCAGGGAAGGCGCGGCCTTTTTCCAATATCCAGTATGACGCGGAGCTCCAAGGCTCGTTTTCGTCTGGAACAACACCGCTGTGGCTCAATGCCAACAAGCATGGGTTGAGTTCGTTGGAGTCGAACAATGGCTATCTCCGTGGTGCCTTGTATCGTCCGCTTGCCACAGACTCTGCCCGACGCTGGGGCTTGGGCTATTGCGTCGACGCTGCCGTGGCAAGCCATTATTCCAGTAAGTTTTTCGTCCAGCAGGCGTATGTCGAAGGGCGTTGGCTTCATGGAGTGCTCACCATAGGCTCGAAAGAATGGCCCATGGAGCTGAAAAACCAACGGCTCTCAAGCGGCTCGCAGGCCCTTGGCATCAACGCGCGACCTGTGCCGCAGGTGAGGATCGCCGTGCCAGAATACTGGACAGTGCCAGTTCTCGGAAGATGGTTCGCCGTTAAGGTCCACATGGCTTATGGAATGTTCACCGACCAACGGTGGCAACGACAGTTCACCAATGGCGGATTGTCGCCTTACAATGAGAACGTGCTTTATCATTCCAAGTCCGGCTTCTTGAGAATAGGCAAGCCTGGCGAGAAGCCGCTTAGCGTGGAGCTCGGCTTGGAGATGCAAGCACAGTTCGCGGGGTCGAAGGTGTCGCTCAAAGACGGGAAACTCACCAAGATGAAACTTGGCGGCAAGGGGATAAAAGACTTTTGGCGTGTTTTCATACCGTCCGGCTCCGACATCACCGATGGAGCAGGCTATGGCAACATTGAGGGAAACCAAAGTGGCGCGTGGTTGGCGCGTGTCAATTATGACGCTCCGGCGTGGACCGCGTCGGTGTATGCCGACCATTATTTTGAGGACCACTCACAACAGTTCCACCTCGATTTCGATGGCTATGGCGATGGTGCCGACTATCAAAAGAAGGAAAGCCACAGATACCTCTTGTATCCTCTGAAAGACATACTGCTTGGTGGCGAACTCAGGCTCAAGCGTTGCCAATGGCTGAAAAGTGTTGTGGTGGAGTATCTACACACCACATACCAGAGCGGCCCTGTGTATCACGACCGCACGTCGACCATTCCCGACCATATAGGCGGACGCGACAACTATTATAACCATGGCAACTATATGTGTGTGCAACATTGGGGACAAGTGATGGGCAACCCGCTCTATCGCTCTCCGGCTTACAACGACGACCATTTGTTGCGCGTGGAAGACAATCGCTTCGTGGCATGGCACATGGGGCTTGAGGGAACTCCCATGCCATGTCTTGATTATCGAGTGCTTTTGAGTTGGCAGCGTGGATATGGCACCTATGACGAGCCTTACACAAATCCGCGCCACAACACCAGCCTGCTGGCTGAGGCAAGCTATCATTTCAGAGGCGGCTGGATGGTCAAAGGCTCCTTTGGACTCGATTCTGGTTCTCTGCTTGGCAACAACCACGGCTTGCAGTTGACAATAGCCAAGCATGGCATCTTGCGCTGAGGCTTTCGGTTTAGGTAGCGGCGCATAAAAACAAAACTCCCCATCCCTTGGTCTCACGACACGAGATGGGGCACCTTTTAACCTTTTAAAAACTAACCTAAACCTATTGAAATGAATTAACGTGACAAAAATAGCCAATTATCTTGAAACTTTTGTCAAACATTCAGAAAATTTGCTCTACAAAGTGAAAAAATAAATTCTTTTCACATTTTTCATCATTTTGCAAGACCGTATTTCCAACTTGGCATAATAATTGTATCTCTTTCGACAGAAAAAATATAACGTAACCGAACAAAATGAAGAAAGGCAATATCGGGGTTACTACCGAGAACATCTTCCCCGTAATCAAAAAGTTCCTCTATTCAGATCATGAGATTTTCCTTCGCGAGATGGTTTCAAATGCCGTGGATGCCACGCAGAAGTTGAAAACTCTCCAGCAGAAAGGTGACTTCAAGGGCGAGGCGGGCGACTTGACCGTGCGCGTGAAGCTCGACACCGATGCCAAGACGCTGACCATCAGCGACCGCGGCATTGGCATGACAGCAGAGGAGATAGACAAGTATATCAACCAGATAGCCTTTTCTGGTGTCACCGATTTCCTCGCCAAATACAAGGATGAGGCCAACGCTATCATAGGCCATTTCGGATTGGGCTTCTATTCCGCCTTCATGGTGTCCGACAAGGTTGAGATTATCACAAAGAGCTATCGTGATGGCGCGCAAGCTCAGCACTGGACGTGCGACGGCTCGCCAGAGTTTACGCTGGAGGATACCGAGAAAGCCGACCGCGGCACCGATATAATCCTTCATATCTCAGACGATTGCAAGGAATACTTGGAGAAAAACAAGATTCAGGCTCTTCTGACCAAGTATTGTCGCTTCATGCCCGTGCCAATCGCCTTCGGTAAGAAGACGGAGTGGAAAGACGGCAAGGAAGTTGAGACTGATGCCGACAACGTGATAAACAATGTGGAGCCGCTTTGGACAAAGACCCCTTCCACGCTGAAAGACGAAGACTACAAGAAGTTCTACCGTGAGCTTTACCCAATGCAGGATGAGCCGTTGTTCTGGATTCACCTCAACGTCGACTTCCCGTTCCATCTCACAGGCATAC
>DAINOS010000006.1:0-11667 GCA_036743855.1 Prevotella sp.
AATGAGAGCCATGGTCTCGCCTTGTGCCATGGCATCGCGACAGAGAGAAAAACGCAATGCCTTTTGATCTGGCACAAGGGAGAACTGGTCGTTGCTTCTCAGTGGGCAAGGGCCTTCCGCCTTGGGTATCGTGGAGAGTATGTCGCGCAGACGCTTCTCCATGACGCTCACGTCGAAGTCGCCCACCACCACCACCACCTCAAGGTCGGGGCGGTGCCATTTGTGATAAAAGTCGCGGATGGTCTGGTAGGACACCTTCGACACCTGCCCTGGCGTTGATATTACATCGTGGCCCTCATATCGCGACCCTTTCAGCAAGGAGTCGCCCCACTGCCGCTGCATGCGGCTTTGGGCGTTGTCGCGCATCTTTATCTCCTCGATGATGACCGAGCGTTCCTTGTCTATCTTCTTTGGGTCAAGCGTCAAGGCGCACGCCCAGTCGCGCATGATCCAGACACACGAGTCGAGGAAGCGAGCATCATCGGTGGGCACGCCCGTGAGACGGTAAACGGTCTTGTTGTCCGATGTCGTGGCGTTGATGTCGTGACCGTACATCACGCCGTGGCGTTCCAGCGTCTGCACCATGCTCTCGCCCGGGAAATGCTCCGTGCCCTGAAAGGCCAGATGCTCAATGAAGTGGGCCACGCCATGCTCCTTGGGCTCCTCCGCCAACGCGCCGATGTCGTGCACAAGCGAGAAGACGGCTTGCCCGGGCATTTCCGTGTTGCGTTGCACATAATAGGTCATGCCGTTGGGCAGCTTGCCCACGACATAAGGCTTGGCGCTGCCTGCCATCATGAAAGACGGCAGGAGCGCGAGCAACAGAGAGATAAACTCACGCATGGCGCATAATTACTTTAAGAGTTGGGCAATCTTCTCTTCCAGTGCCTTTCCGCGCAGGTTGACAGCAACAATCTTGTTGTTCTCGTCGACCACGACCATGAACGGAATCGACTTGATGCCATAGAGTGCCACCACTGGCGACTTGGCACCTTTCAAGTCCGACACGTTCTTCCACGTGTTGCCGTCCTCGAAGATGGCGTTTTTCCAATTGTCCTTCTTGTCATCGATAGACACGGAGAGAATCTCCAGCCCCTTGGTCTGGTACTCCTTATACAGCCTCACGAGCGTGGGCATCTCTCGGCGGCAAGGCGCGCACCACGAAGCCCAGAAGTCGATTATTTTCACCTTGCCCTTCAAGGCGTGCATGTCGATGGAGTCGCCCTCTACCGAGGGTAGCGTGAAGTCGGGAGCCGTCTTGCCTTCCATTATGCTCTCCGCCTTGTCGAGATAATCGGAGACCACCTTGCCCATCGCGGATTCTCGCAACTCCGGCGAGAGCTGGTCGAAGCGGCTCCGCACCAGCGCCGTGGGCATGCCTTGCATGTTCATCACGAGGAGATACGCACCCACGAAGCTCTTGGCGCACTGGCCCCACAGCTCTTGCTCCTGCTTGCGCGCCTTTTCCACGTAGGCGGCAAAACCTGCCTGCAACGCCTGCATCTTCGTCTGGTTGCCTTCCTGTGCTGCCTCCTGCATTTCTTTCTGCACCTTCTGCTGCTCCGTCTGGGTGCCGCTTGTTATCGCGGTATAGTCGTTGTAGAGCTTCTGGTAGTCGCCGCCCACCAGCGTCACGCCTTTTGCCGAGGCGAGCATCTGGAAGTTGGCGTTCTCCAGCATCACGGGGATGGCCCCCACCCCATTGGCCACGCGTATATAGGCCACTTCGGGCTTCTCCACCTTTCCCTTGAAGAAGAAGTTGCCATGGTTCATGCGAGTGGTTGCCAAGGTGTCTACGTCAGAGCCAATGAGATATACCGTCGTGTCTGCCACGCCCGACGTGCGTGCCGAGATTTGGAAGCCATCGGCCTCTTGCGCCGAAGCTGTCACCGTGCCGCAAAAGAGCAAGGCCGCGGTCGAAATGGATAATAAAGTATTCTTCATCGTAAAAATGATTATTCGGTCGCGGACGGTCACAAGGCCCGTCCGCGACCGTTTTTTATTAATATACCGCGATGTCAGCCAGCGATACCTTTGTCTGGCCGAGGTAAGTCAGCTCCTTGACCGTTACCCTTAGATAACGGGCCTTTGTCGCTGTCTTTGCCCCAATGAGCGTGGCCTCGCCAAGGGCAGTGCCAATGGTTACATTCTCCACGTGGCAGAGGTCTTTCCACGATTGCCCGTCAAGGCTATACTGCACCGACACTTGCGCGGGCTGGAAGCCCTCGCTCTCCGAGTTCATGTTTTGCACGATTTTCATGCCGTGCACGGTATTGTCCTTCTTCATGTCGATGGTGAGCTGCATGGTACGCGCCGTGCTTGTGGCAGGCCAAGAGCTCCATGTCGTCGAGATGTTGTTGTCGAGCAAGCCAGAGAGGTACCTGTTGTTGTTGTCGCTCTCCGAGTTGGAGATTGTCCAACCTGTGGTGCTCAGATAGTTGAGCGACGGCAGCGTGTTGGCAGCCTTGCGTGTCAGGCCGCTCATGGTGAAGCCAGGGAGATAGCTGTCGCCATAGACCACTATCTGCGTGCCGTAGATCTCGTGCATCTTCTCCAGCGCCCATTTGCTCTCCTCCGTCTGCGTCACGGTAGGCCACGCGAAATGGGTGCCATCAAAATAGCGGTTCTTGCCCAGGCTCACGGTCTTCACGTTGGGGAAATAGAGCAAGTCTTCCAAGGTGTAGAGGTTATGGTCCACATCGATGGATTGCATCTTCGCGGCGAAGCCCGTCTCATCATCGTTTGACATGCCATAGCGCTCGGTCATCTCCAAGGCGAAGTCGGTGTTGAGCAACACTTCCTTGGAGAATGTGTAGTCCTCAAACTGTATCAGATCCTCGCATCCCTCTATGTGTCCCGTGCGATGCAGCACGATGGGCTTCGACGTGTCCACTCCCGCCAAGTCGAGATACTTGGTCGTGAAGTCCTGTCGAGAGAGCTGCTTGTTCTGCTCGACGCCATCAGTCGTTGTAAAAGAGATGTGGAAATCCTCTATACCGTCTTCCCAGTTGCCCATGACAAGCAGCAGATGATTCTTTGCCAGGAACGCCTTGCTCACGCCACGTGTGAAAGCACGCACAGCCTCGTGGTCGTAAGTATATGGGCGGCTCACAATACCGTCGGCCAATGATAGGGAGCCGTCGGTGTCGAGCGACTGCACCGTGACGGTGTAGTCCTTGTTGGCAAGATTCTCTATCTTGCAACTGGTAGCCGTAGGGTCCAGCGTCTGGCGAATCGTGTCCGATTCGGAGGCGCAAGTCACCAAGATGTTTTTCACGGCAGGATCCGTGCTCAGCGTCCACGTGGCGCGCAGGCACTGCCATCCTGGGTTCACCGTGACGTTTTTCACCTTGCCGGCATAGTGTAAGGGCTTGCCGTCGGTGAAATCGCTGTAAGTGCCCGCGAGGTCGTCGCCGCAAGAGGCGAAGACGACAAGCAAGCTCAGAAGTGATAAAATATGGTGTTTCATGTGATTAAATACGTTTTATGTCAGCTTATTTCTTTGTGTACACTTCCATCTCCTGCATATAGATGTATTCGGAGGTGTTGGCAAACATTGGTATATCGTAAGAGAAGCTCTTGTTTGGCACCACTTTCAGGTAGCGGAAACTCTGCTCGCTGATGGGGCACGTCACCTCCATGTACACTGGGTCAGCCTCTTCCATCTCGCTGGTGGTCAACGATTCCATCCTTTGCACGGTGTGATTGACGTTGAACCACGAGTTGTCGGAAAACACGTCCGACTCCTCATAGTGTCCCAACTGTGTCCAGGAGGCCTGGTCGTTGGAGCCATACACCGTGACATCGCAAGGCAGACTGGTCCACGACATGCCGTTCCACGCTGGGGTGTTGTAGCTCTCCTTTGCCTTCAGTTGCGTGTAGATTCTCACCGACGCGGGCACCCTTTGCTCCTTCATGTCCACTATTATCGGACTTCCGAAAGCGTAGGGTCCCATGGCGAAGGTGTAGTATTCCTTATAGCTTGCCGGCAGTGCCCTCACGCCTTTCAGGTCGCCATCGGTCAGATATTGTATGCCGAGCTTGTGGGTGTCGTCCTCCACGCTCTTGGCGCACGTCACCGTCATGTCGGCGGCTGGCAACTGCTGTGTCGGGTATGCCTTGATGCCTTCCCACTTATGCTCCTTGACGAAATATCCGCCAAAGTCCTCAGTCTTTATCACCACCGTTGTCGCGCCCACGTCTTGCTTCACGCGGAAAAATTTGCTCGCCTTGCCTTTCGACAGCGTGACGGAGCCCAAGAGCAGGGTGTCGGTCTCGTTGGTGTTGGGGTTCTTGCCCACGAAGAAGACATGGGCAAGGCCCTTCATGCGACTGTCGGGAATGTCGTAGCTCAGCTCAAAGCCGTTCCACGCCGACTTGACATCGGCATGCTCGAAGAAGGCGTAGGGGCCGCTGTCGGCTGTGGAGAACGATGTGGCATACTCGTCGGAGATGTCACCGTTGGCAGCTATGTAGGACACGTAGGCTGGCACGTTCTGTGTCGCGCCATTGAAGCCTCCCAAGGAGAGTGAGTCGCAGAGATAACTGCCAAGCACGATGTTTTCCTTGCCTTGCGCGTCGGTGTAGCGCACGCGTATGTCCTTGATGTCGGCGTTGGAGGGCAACTTATAGTTCATCACCGCGCCGCCTGGCACCGCGTGAAACGTCACGCCGCCTGTCGGGGCCACGCCGAAGGTGTTGTCGTCGTCCGACTTGCATGAAGCCATCGACACGAGCGAGAGCGCGGCGGTCGCGATATATAATAATGTGTATTTCATAGGATTCTTGTTGTCTGTTACTTCTTGTTGAATTACCATCCCGGGTTCTGCACTATGCCGGAGTTCATGCGCTCCTCGGAGCGTATGGGGAAGAAATAGTCGCGCGGTGCCACGAACTTGCGCTTGCTCCACACCGTCACGGGGCCTTGCCAGTTGTTGTAGAACGCCTCGTCGGTGCTGCCCACGACGTTCCATCCCTTCAATGGCTCGCCAAGCTCGGCGCCTTCCTTCCAGCGCAGCAGGTTCCAATAGCGACGGCCCTCGAAAGACGTCTCGATGTTGGTCTCCTGCTGTATGATCTTGCGCATGCCTACCTGAGTGTTGATGTCGTCTGGGTGCTTGGCGCGCGACCACGACACCTGCACGGTGGGTATTCCGGCGCGCGTGCGCACCTTGTTCAAGGCGGCATACACCTTCTGGCTCGGGCCGCTATACTCGTTCCAAGCCTCAGCCTGCCAGAGATAGAGCTCGGCAAGGCGAATCACGGGATATGGGTCGTCGCCCTTCGAGGCGTAGTCGTTGGCGTAGGAGCGCGTGCCTATGCTGCTGTAGAGACCTTTCTTGAGCCAGTAGCCACTGAGGTTTTGCGGCTCACGGGGATTGATGTAGCTGGCCTGAGTGCCGAAGCTCTCGCCTTGGTGCGCCTTCACGAGGAGGTTGTAGTCGGTTGACCAAGCGCTCTGCTTTGCCGGTCCACGCTGGAAATAAGTGCGGTCGGCGGCTATGTCGGCATAGAATCGCGGCTCACGGCGCAGGTGCTCCTGCAACACGCGGGTGTCGGCAGGTATGACGTCGGCATAGGTGCTCTGGTCGGTCTCGGTGGTCATGTTGCGGAAACGGCCGCTGTAGTCCCACGTTGGGTCCTCGTCGATGGGCAGACCGTTGGCGGTGTAATACATCTCCACCATCTTCATGGTCGGCGAGAGGGAGCCATACACGCCAGAGTTGTAGTTGGCATAGTCGGAGCTTTGGAAGCGTGGCAGGGTGTAGGTGTAGAGCTTGTTTTCGGCATACATGTAGGTGTTGGGGTACTTCACCAAGAAGAGTGCCTCGCTGTTGTTGAACGCCGGAGCCAAGACGCGGTTCTCGCAATCTTGCATGGTGTTGAGCAGCGCGGTGTTCTTCGACGTGCTACCGCTCACGAGCTTGTAGCCAGCCTGTTCAGCCACGGCAATGGCGGTGTCGCACGCTATGGCAGCCTCATGCCACTTCTCCTTGTCGTATTGCGTGGGGAAGAGCTGCTCGCCCTGCTTGTTCTTGAAGTTCACGTAGTCGCTGTTGCCGTTGAAGAGCGGCGAGGCGCGATAGATGAGAATCATGGCCTTCAGCGCCAATGCCGACTCGCGGCTGAAGTAAGCCGAGTGGGAAGAGGCTTGTTGCGCCTTTGGCAGCAGGCCGTTGGCCATGGCGTCGTCGATGAGGCTGAGCATGGCCTGGAAACACTCCTCCACGGGGCGGCGAGGCTGCTTCATGCTCTCGATGCTGCTCTCCACGCTGATGTTCTTGGGCACGAGCGTGATGGGCCCGTAGTGGCGCACGAGGTCGAAATAGAGAAACGCCTTGAGCACCTTCACCTCGGCTATCCACTGCTTCTTCTCCGCCTCGGTCATGTTGTAGGTGTTGGGCGTGTTGTCGATGAAGATGTTGCAATAGCGTATGGCGTCATAATAGCGGTCGCCGCGCCAGATGTCACCGTAAGGGCTCTGCACGCTCTGCACGCCGTCGCCAATGAAAAGGCCATTGAGCGGATAGCGTATCTGGTCGCGCAAATACTGGTTGCCGACAAACTCGTCGGAAGCAGTCAGGGCCACGTTGCCCTGTGGCGTGGCAAGACCGGTGATAAACGAATAGCAGTCGGCCTCCCACTCGTCCACCTTGGTGCGCTGCTGAAAAAGCGACGGAATGGTGGTGATGTCTTTCTCGGGCACCACGTCGAGGAAGTCGCCGCAAGCCGAGAGCAATGCCATCATCGACACCAAGCAAAGGAATATCTTGTTTGTATGAATGTTGTTCATGAGATAAATACGATTAGAAACTGAAGTTAAGACCCATCGAATAGCTCTTCTGTATAGGATAGTTGAAGCCGTTGCTGCCCAGCTCCACGTCCCAGAGGTGGAAGTTGGTGATGATAAACGGGTTGGTGGCGCGGGCGTATATCCTCACGTTTCTGATGCCGACACGCTTCAACAGCTTTTTGGGCATGTTGTAGGCCAGCTCCAACGCCGTGCAACGGAGGAAGCTGCAATCGCGTATGAAATAGGTGGAATACACCGTCTGCGAGGTGTTGGCCCCACGGTCTTCCTCACCGTTGTGATACACTATGTTGTTTGTGGAGAGGCGCGGCCAGAAGGCGTGCGGGTTCATGTTGTCCGTGGACCAGTGGTCATCGGCGATGGCCTTAAGCATGGCGCGGTTGCCATAGAATGGCGATATGGCCGACGGGTCTATGAAGAACGTGCGGCGGCCTGAGCCCTGGAAGGCGAAGTTGAACTCCCATCCCTTGTAGCTGATGAAGCCGTTGAAGCCGTAGATGAGCTCCGGCGTGGTGGGGTAGCCGATGTGCACGGCATCCTCGATGCTGATGACACCGTCGCCGTTGACGTCGCGATAGCGTATGTCGCCAGGCTGCACGTCGCCGCTCTGCTTTGGCGAGTTGTCTATCTCTGCTTGGTCGGTGAAGAGACCCTCGGCTATGTAGCCCACCTGCTGGCTGATGTCGTGGCCGACCTTCTTTTGCCACTCAGGCTTGTCGGAGGCTTCCTCCAGCGAGAGGTACTTGGCGCGACTATAGGTCAGCGTGGTGTTGAGGATGACGTAGAAATCGGGCGTGAACGCCTTTTGTATCTTGCCTGAGAAGTCGATGCCTTGGCTCTTGGCGGAGCCAACGTTGTCGAGCTGGTAATACTCCAGTCCCATGGAGGCTGGTATCACGCGACGGTAGTCGAGGATGTTGTGGCGAATCTCCTTGTAGGCGTCCACCTGAATGTCGAGGAGACCCTCAAGGAACTTGGCCTCAAGACCGAGGTTGGTCTGCTCGGCTATCTCCCACTTGATGTTCTCGTTGCCATACGACTGCACTTTGTAGCCGCTCGTGGACAACTGGCCGGCAGGTCTCGGGTTGACCCTTCCGCTCTGGTTTATCACTGGCAGGTAAACGAAACGCGGCGAGGAGATGACGCCGTCGTTGCCAACCTTGCCCCACGTGGCACGCAACTTGAAGAACGGGGCTATCTTGGACAGTGGCTTCCAGAACTTCTCGTTGGACAGCACGTAGGCACCGCCAATGGCAGGGAAGAAGCCAAACTTGTTTTTCTTGGAGAATCGCTCGGAGCCGTTGTAGCCGAAGCTGCCCTCAACGAAATAGCGATCTTTGAATCCGTAGGTGCCACGCATGGAGATACCCATGTTGCGGTGCTCCATGCTCTCAAGCACGCTGTAGCCCTCGGTGGAGGTAGACTGCTCGGCGTTGGCCACAAGGGTCAAGCTCGTCTGGTGGTCGCCCCATGCCGCCGTGTGGTAGGCACGAATCTCATAGCTGAGCTGCGTGGAGCTGAGGTTCTGCCTCTGGTCGGAGTTCATCTCAAGCGTTGGCGACTGCTTGTCGGGGTTCTCGGCATTGAGCGAGAACTTGCCGGTCTGCTGGTCGTAGCTCTTCAGCGAGTAGAGTGCCGGCACCATGGCGTAAGGCGTGGAGTAGTAGCCGGTCTTGACGAGACTCACGTTGGCGCGAAGCTCAAGGCCCTTGACAAGGCTTGAGAGGTTGTGGATATACTCCAGGCGGTTCGACGTGGAGTAGCGGTCACGATCCAGATAGCCTTGCTGCAACGTGGCGTAGGGGTTATACGAGAGTGATCCGCCCACTGGCACGCCAAAGCGCGTGTGAGGCCAAGCGTAGGTGTCATCGGCTGGATAAGTCGGCGCGAAGTCCACGGGCGAGGCGTTGACGGCGAGCTTGTAGGCTTCCGACGCGCTCTGCAGTGGGCCGTGATACTTGTCCCAGTTGGTTGAGCTGTTGAGCAAGAGCTGTATGCCGGGCTTCAGGTCGATGGTGAGGTTGGTGCGAAACGACAGCGTGTTGTTGTTGATGTTGATGTCAAACTGGTTGAGCTTGTCGGTCTTCAACATACCGGAGTCGTGGTTGTAGTTGAGCGACACGTAATATTGCATTATCTTCGAGCCGCCACGGATGTTCACGTTGACGTGGTGGTTCATGCTGTAGTCCTTGAAGAGGGTCTTGTACCAGTCGTTGGCAGGATAGGCCCACGAGGGGAAGCGCTTGTCGCCCGTCAGGGCTATGCGCTCCTGCGAATATTGCGGCGTGGCGGTGGGGTTGCGGGTGAGCAACGCCTCGTTGTAATAGCGCATATAGTTGACAGGGTCCACCAAGTCGATTTTCTGCGTAGGCATGGACATGATGGCCTCGTAGCGTGCCGAGGTATACACCGTTCCTGCCTCGCCCTTCTTGGTGGTGACGAGGATGACACCGTTGGCGCCGCGGGCACCGTACATGGCTGTGGCTGAGGCATCCTTCATCACGTTGAAGGTCTCGATGTCTTCCACCACGAGTCGTGAGAGGTCGAGTTTGGAACTCTCCACGCCATCGATGAGGATGAGAGGGTCGGTGTTGGCGTTGCTCTGAAACGAGGTGATGCCTCGCACATAGAACTTGGTGTTCATCTCGCTCTCGGTCAGCGCGCCAGGCAGTCCGCCCGTCTGCCAGGCTATCATGCCAGGTATGCGGCCGGCGAAAGAAGAAGTGAGGTCACTGCTCGATGTGCGGAGGTCGCCCGGGCGGATGGTCGTGATGCTCGACACGACGCTCTCCTTTTTCTGGGTGCCGAAAGCCACGACCTGAACGTCTTGCAGGGTGTGGGCGTCGGGGGTCATGTCGACCTTGACCGACGTGCGACCCTTCACCGCCACATATTCATCCTTGTAGCCGATGAACGTCATGCGGAGCACGTCGGTCTTCTTCACCTGGATGTTGAACTTTCCGTCCACGTCGGTGGCCACGCCGTGCTTGGTGCCTTGGATGATGATGTTCACGCCTGGCAGGGGCACGCCATTCTCGTCGACGACCTTACCTGTCAGTTGATAGGTGTCGGCCGCCTGCTGCGTCGATTCCACTTCCGGCGTGGCACTCCTCCCTTGACCTGGCAAAGGCAAGGCTGAGACCGAAAGGGGAAGCAAGGCGACAACGGCAACCGATGTCATCAATAACCTGTAATCTCTTCTCATGCGATAATACCTTTATGTTTAGATGTTCGAAAAATGTCTCTGATGTTTCGCTGGCAAAATTAGCAAAATCAATAAACATTTACAGAAATTAAGGTTTGCAACGCATTCGAAATCATGATTTCGTACAAAAAAACGGCAAAACAAGTAACAAAACGGCGGTTTTACATGGTTTTTGCCTACGATTTCGGTTTTTTCAGCCACATCACCTTCTTACATCTCACACAAGGACTTGAGCAGGTCAATGATTATGAATTGTCGCTATTTAATCTTGCCAGGTAATCTTCAAGTTTCCATGCCTGTATATTCTGTATGCCGTTTCTGTTCTTACGAGCTATATCTTCCATGGTAACGACGATTTTGGGATAGCTGTCTTCAATAGATTCCAATGAAGAATACTCTCGCTCAGCTGTTTCCTCATCCTCTATCGTCCATGACGATTGGACATATAACCGGTTATCATGATCCGTACATACAAAATCTACTTCTTTGTTCTGTACTCTTCCGACATATACTTTCCAGCCAGCACGTCGGACAGCTTGATAGACATAACTCTCCAGCAAAGCCCCTTGCCCAAAACCGAAACCGTCGAACAGGTAGTTATGATAGCTGTTGTCATTCGCATAAAATTTTGCTGCACCCTTTAAGATTTCCTTTCCTTTCAGATCATAACGGTCTGCCTTTAATATGACAAAAGCATCGGTAAGATAACCTATATAGTTGGACACCGTCTCATAGTTTTTCTCCTTTGCCTTGGGATTTCGCTTTGACTGCTCATTATTAAGATAGTTGACGACATTACTTACAGAGACTAAAGAAGTCCCATTGTTCACGAGATAGGCAAATATACGGTTGAGCAATGCTGCATCTTTTATGTTATATCTCTCCACAATGTCTCGAAGCAAAATTGTGTCTTTGACAGATTCAACGTAATGCCGCTTAGTTTCTTCTCCATTGAGATTGATGAACTCGGGTAGTCCTCCTGAACGCAGATAGTCTATCATCGTTGACCGTGATGGGGATGAATTTTTCGTTTTGAGATACTCTCTGTAACTAAAAGGCTGAACTTCAAACTCAACATATCGGCCAGACAGCAGTGTTGACAATTCTCCGGATAGCATCTTGCTGTTACTGCCTGTAAGAAACACCTCACAATCAATGCTCGGATCCTGAGACAATGAGTCTATGACCATCTCCCACCCTGGGATATTATGAACCTCATCAAAAAAGACATAAGACTTCTTGTTAGGGTTGATCTCACGACAATACGTTTCATAGAGATCCATAAGGTCGTTAGCCGTCTGTAGGAAACTGAAACGATAGAACTCCTTATTGACGTACAGTATTTGTGATGGATCCATGACTCCGTTCTTGAGCATCGATGCCATTACCTGACGCATAAGCCAACTTTTGCCGGCACGCCGCTGGCCCGTAACAACCTTTATTACACGGTTGCCTATATATGGAATGATACGATTAAGATACCATGTTCTCTCTACCCCACTGTCGAAATGGTTGCCATTCCAATAATTAACTCTTGCTATTTTCTCAAGTCTTTCGTCCATCATAATCTTTTGTTGTCCATCGCAAAGATACAACAAAATTTTCAAATACATTTGAAAAAATCATGGAAATATTATCTTTATTCGAATAC
>DAINOS010000006.1:11677-22653 GCA_036743855.1 Prevotella sp.
CATTTGCCCTTTTGCTAAAAACATAGTTAGCAAGCATACTAAAAAAAATAGAAATCTTCTCATATTTTATAGTCTCGCCATACATATATTATTGTTTCTCTTTTATCGAGCAATGCCAATACAGTATCGTCAACATAATTGTCGATAAGGATAATACGTAGCACCGTACTCACGTCCTTACCAGTCAGCTGCCACATCACGAATGGAATATCCCTTACGGAGCAAACTTACGACTTCCCAATATTCGGTATTTTTTTGTTCTTATGTTTTTACAGAACCAACCTTGCGCCCGTGTCTTCCAGCTTTCTCTAAATACCACTTCCTTCCTGGCTGCAATCGAAATGAGATATTATCACGTTCCAATTGCGCACAGGTAGATGGCGTGGTTATCATTATCGGAGCAAAGAAGGATGGAAGTTCTTCTTCGTCAAATAATGTTCGTCTTATAGCAATATCGTTATTTTAAGTTATATTTTTGTCATTTATACTTCTTTACTCTTGAGTCATTAATTACCCCTCCCCATTTCATTCCGAATGCAAAGTCGTAGGTATGTCCGTCTGAGTCTACAAACGGCTGCATGTCACGAGGTTTGTCCTCTGCCTGTTTCTCGACCGTATCCATATCTTTAGGCATCTGACATGGAAGTAGACCAGAGGGCTCGTATGTGCCGTTTATAATGTCCAAGAAAGGTTGAGCACTCGTACCGAAACCGATAAGCAGAGCATCAGCATAAGGCTCTATTTCAGACAGCACTGCTGGCCTGGAAAGAGTCATCAGCACTATGACTGGCTTTTCACCCATGTTTTTTTAGTATTTATAACGAGCGTCATGTCATCCTTATTGGAAGTTTTCACTGTCTTTCCTCTATAGCTGCGGTTGGTGAAGTTTTCCTTGGGATCACCTCCGGCAATGCTGATTGCCCTTGCATTTGAAGCAGTATAGTCGTTGTACTGAAGACTGATAGGCATATATCCGTTACCTCCATCCTTGATGTCATTGGCATCGTAGCCTGGTCCGCTATTCGGACCATAGATATAGCAGATGGCAAAGTCGGCTTCATCAGGATTGTCCACCACCTGATAGTATCTGCTTAGAAACTCTTTGCTAATGGGATAGCCCCAATAATCCTTAGTTGAGTTTCCAAAGAAGTCCTTAACGGAAGGGTAATGCCGTTCGGGGATATACACCTTCAGCTTATTGTTTTTCAAAGGAAGTGTATTCTTATGGTTTTTTAACATGACAATAGATTTCACTTGGGCCTCATACCCTTTCCGCATAAACAGGCTATTGCCAACTGTCTTTTTACTCTCTGCCGGGTCAAGATAAGGATTCTCGAAAAGTCCAGTTTCAAACATTGGCAATAATAGTCGTTGGGCAGAAGTACGGATACGTTTCTCCCAAGCCTTAATGCCGAATTCCCTAACCCCCATCAGAAACGCCTCAAGAACTGGCTTCTTGTCATTGTTGCCGCCAAATTGATCAACACCAGCTTTCAATATCTCATAGTGGCGCTGTGCTTCGGTAAGCGTCTCCACTCCCCAGCATTTCCCGTCAAACGAATCAATAGCTGAATTGTCACGAGTGACCATCCAATCTGTGCATGCGATGCCATCAAAATTATATTTACTACGTAGTAGATCTGTGACAATATATTTCGAAAAGCTCTCTCCTACATTCTTTCCGGAAGGATCCTGATTGTATGAGACGTTATAGAATGTCATAACTGATCCTGCTTTTTTTGTCGGTCCATCAAGCCGGAATGCTCCATTAAGAAAACCGTTCATAGCTATGGCGAAATTACCAGTTGGATAAACTGCATATTTGCCATAATTGAAATGGCTGTCACGACCACCTTCTACCGGTCCGCCACCTGGCCAATGTTTCGCCATACAGACAACGCTCTCGTAACCCCATCCATTTTTCAGCATCTTGCCCTTGCCTGAGGTGGTCTGGAAACCGTCTATATACGCCTTAGAAAGATCTGCAACAAGATTTGGATCTTCACCAAAAGTTCCCGTAAAGCGCGTCCATCGGGGTTCAGTGGCGACATCCACTTGAGGTGAGAGTGCCGTCGTGATGCCTAAACAACGGTATTCCTTGGCTGCTATTTCTCCAAATTCCCTTACTAAATCGGGCGAGAACGTAGCTGCCAGCCCAAGAGCGGTAGGCCAGTGGGAGATGTCACCGCCTGCCCCGTAGTTGTATTCAGCGTTTGCAGACACTTCGTGCCTTGGATCCGAGGAGTTGTTTGCAGGAATGGCATTGCCGAATATCTCACAGTAGGCCTGGAGGTTATTGCTCCACATTGCCGCGGTCTCTGGGTCCTTTACTTTCGTTACCAGAACGGCACGCAGATTGTCTTCTTTAAGAAATTTCTTCTGCAAGTCACTGAGATCGCTTGCATTGGCCCCGCTTTCTGCAAATGGCTTGCCGTTGTATGTTGAAGTGCCATAGCCCTCAGAAGGAGACGGAATCTGTTGATGTGCTGAATAAAGCATGAGTCCTGCGATCTCATCATCCGTAAGACGGGATGCAAGGTCTGAGGCACGCTCCTCAAAGGATAGCCGCCAATCCTCAAACCTGTCAAGTTTCCCATTGCGGTTATGATCCTTGAACTTGAAGCCATCGACTTCGATGATTTTTATGCCTGACTTTGGCGAATAGCCTAATATGGCTCCGCCCTTCTGTTTAATGATATTGTATTGCCCATGACTTGTTTCCGTAAATCTCGAACCAGGCGAGCAACTTGCTGCCATTAGCAATGAAGCAGCAAAAGTAAAAATAGAATATTTGTTCATATTATCTATTCATGAGATAAGGATTATACTGAGTTCAAGAACCCTATAGGCACTTTGTTGCCATGCCTTTGCTGTCAGCGTACATTTCTTCAAGCGTCATCTTCTTTATCGTGGCTTTGTTACCGAGGAATGTATTTCCTATTACTGCTAAGCCTATAGTCGCACAACATAAGGCAGAAAAAGGCTATGTTTCGTTTCTTGATAAGCATACGAAAAATAGCCTCCCCCTTGAATGGTGCCCTACGGCTGCAGATACAGCTTATAGTGATTATTTCCGTGTGAGCAGATTGAGTTTCACAACTGGCTTAAGCACGTTGTGAACCTTTTCAATATGCTTCTTCACTTTCAGGAAAACACTGCCTTTGATGTCGCGACTGCTTGCGCCAACACTGAAGGTGTACGTGCCGGGGTCTACCACCCAAGCAGAATTCTTCGTAACGAATGAAGCAAGGTCTTTTTTATCAACAGTCATAGAAAGGATCTGTGACTCACCAGGACGGAGCGTGCGTGTCTTAGCAAAGCCCTTTAATTCTTGTGAAGGCTTCTCTACGCTGCCCTTTGGAGCCTTGACATAAAGTTCAACAACTTCCTTACCCTCGCGGTTGCCATTGTTGGTAATCTCTACGCTAACTGTAACGTTCTTGCCGTTGTCCGTAATCGTCGGCTTTCCATAAGCAAAGGTAGTGTAGCTAAGACCATATCCGAATGGATATGACACATTCTTTCCGAAAGTGTCGAAATATCGATAGCCCACGTAGATATCCTCATCGTAATTGGTATAACCAACGTTCTTCATGTTGGCTACCTTCTCAGGGTCTTTCTGCACAATATCTCCATAGTTGGCCTCTGATGGGAAATTCTTCGAAGATGCTGCATCCTGATAAGCGACAGGCCATGTCATAGGAAGTTTGCCTGATGGAGTGAGCTTACCTGAGAGAAGGAGAGCAACTGAGTTGCCAAACTCCTGTCCGCACTGCCAAGGCAGGAGAATAGCGTCTGGAATATTCTTCCAGGAAGTTGTCTCAATGACACCGCCTATGTTAAGCACGGCAACAACCTTCTTGCCCTGACGGTGGAAAGCCTCGGTGATGTCCTTCATCATCTTCAGCTCATTGCCGTTCAGATTGAAGTCCTCTGCTGTGCGGTCGCTACCTTCGCCAGATAGACGCTGCAACGTGATGACTGCCACATCATTTTTCTGCGCGGCTGTCGCAATGGCGCTGCCGTTAGGAACGAAATCCCTTGCCAATGGGGTAGACCACCACATTTTTGTCTTAAGCTTGGCAATGGAGTCGTTGAAATGAGTCAGATATTTATCGTATACGTCGAGTACATCGTTGTCAACGGTGTAACCCTGATTGCGCATGCCCTCAACAAGAGAAACGGTGTAAGCGCGGTTCACGTTACCGGAACCAGTACCTCCTGCGATAGGATTATAGCTTGCCACACCAAACAGTGCCACCTTTTTGATACCTATGTTGAAAGGCAGGATGCCATTGTTTTCAAGAAGAATCGTACCCTCGGCGGCAGAGTTGCGTGTCACTATGGCATGAGCCTTCAGATCAGGATCGCTACTATATTTGTAGCCTTTGTAGTGAGGTGTCTTCACAATATATTCCAGAATGCGGCGTACGCAATCGTTGAGATATTCCACGTCAAGTTTACCGCTCTTCACAGCGTTCTCGATATCCTCGATGTCCTTCTCGCCACCAGGTTCAATAAGGTCATTGCCTGCCCAGATGTTAGCGGGGCGATCTGCGTTTCCTTGCCAGAAAGAGAGGCCATTGAAACCTTCAGCCTTACCTCCTCTGTGGATAGGGTCACGACCACCGCCCCAGTCGGTCATAACAATACCTTTATAGCCCCATTCATCTCTCAAGATGGTTGTTAATAAGTCTCGACGCTCAGAAGTCTGAATGCCATTAAGACAATTATAACTTGACATGACGGTCCATGGTTGTGATTTCTTGACAGCGATTTCGAACTGCTTCAGATAGATCTCACGAGAAGCGCGCTGGCTGACCCGAGAGTCTCCGCCATTACGAGCCGTCTCTTGATTGTTATAGGCAAAGTGTTTGATACTTGTGCCTACACCTTGGCTCTGTACACCGTTGATGTAAGCGGCAGCAATATTACCGGCAAGTACGGGGTCTTCGGAATAATATTCGAAGTTACGGCCACAAAGGGGATTACGCATGATACATACACCGGGAGCCAAGAGGACATCAACTCCATAGCGATGAACTTCATCCCCTATAGCCGAACCGACTTCTTTCACCAGGTCATAATTCCATGTGCTGGCAAGACAAGTGCCAATGGGAAAATGGGTACAATAGTACGTTTTTGAATCATATGGGCGTGTCGGGTTGATACGCAGACCGGCAGGACCATCTGCAAGGAGTGTATAAGGAATGCCCAGACGAGGAATGCCGATGGTAGCACCAGCCACACCTGCCACTACGTCAGCGTAAGCACCGCCCTGTGACTTGTCTCCACTGCGATGGGTGCCAACGCAAAGTTCAACCTTCTCATGCAGGGTCATGGCATTAAGGACTTTCTCAATGTTGTCAGGGCGCAGCTGAGGAGCAGACTGTGCTGATGCAGTTAATGTAGCTGCGAACATGCTACAACAAAGTATAGTATTCTTGATAGTCATAAATAAATTAGTTTTTGGGTTATATATGTATCTCCGTTAGAGAATCCGTTTTCTCATTTCACCGTTACAACGGTTCGAAGGTATCTCTTAAGATTAGGAGTTCCCCCATCATTAACCTCCAGGATGAGGTGGATGGTCTGGCCCTTCTTGGCATCAGCTGGTACTGTGAAAGTGGTAGTAAGCGCAGTAGGGTCAGCAACGTTACAGTCGCCATTATAAGTACCAACCTTGAACTGCCACCACTTGATGGAAAGATTGTCACCGTCAGGGTCGGAGGCTGTAGCGTTGATATTGACTGTTTTCCCCTGTTTCGCGGTGAGTACTAAAGGCCCGTCAACCACTGGATAATGGTTACAGTCTTTATAGTTGGGGCTGACCGACCAGTGAAAACGAGCTGCGAGTCCATCCATGATCTCAGGGAAGAAGTGATCCTTTGGGATAGCCTCATCTGGAGCGAAGCGTTGGAAACCATTAGTGGTCTTAATCGGTTTGATTTCACGGTATCTACCGCTCCATCCGCCCCAAGTATTATCCTGGAATGCACGTAGACCATTGTCAATCAGATTCAGGTAGCAGAAAGTGTCTCCTTCGGCAAGGAAACTGCCTGCCGGCTGCAGTGCGGACCACACTCGGTAACCCATCTTCGTCAATTGCTCCTTGGTGTAGTTAGGAAATCCAAAGTAGTCATAGATATCTCCTTTAACATACTGTACGCCATCGCCCCAAACGCGCTGGCGAGAGCCGAATGGACCGATGCGGAGATTCTCAGAAACCCATTTTGGCTGGAGATAGAATGCATACTCCTTTTGCACCATGTTCTGACCATTGTAGACTAAGGGTGCAAAGTTGCTTGTACCCATCTTTGGGATGTTAGGCCATGCCTTGGCGATATACTTGGGATAGGATCCGTCCTGATCGCCTGACATGCAAAGGACACACTTCTCATTGACCTTCTTCTGAATAACATTCCACTGAACGGTACCCTTATACTCATCCTCAATAGCGCGTAAAGCGGCAGCTACAGTGGAAGCACCGCCCCAAGTCTGTAAGAACACAGGCCCAGGCTTGTCATCGAGTATGACACGTTTGATGAGATCTGAACCTGGAGAGTCGGTAGTGTAATCACCTTCAAATTCTACGTTACCCCAGCGTATCTTTGAGCGTAGTTCTGCAGGTGTAGGATAGTCAGGATCATGCTTCACAAGATTCGGATAGCACAACTCATAGGCATCAACATCAGCATCTATGAATCGCTCGGCGGGATCCCAGCGCCATGAAGTCTGAGACCCGAGGCCTGCCTTATCGTATTCGGAATCTTTTATAAATTGCCTTGTACCATGTCCATCTCCTTTCCAATGGAACTTCGACGAAGCATAGATAAGACCTTCTGTCTGGAAATCGCTGGAGAAGAGAAGATAGCGAATGAGAGAGTTGTTATCATCGAGTTCCGGGTCGGTGGTAACAATTACGCGTGGCTTGAAATTTTTGTTCTGTAACTGTGTAGTCTGTGCAGAAGCTGTACTTGTGACAAGGAGAATTGCCGCTGTAAGTATTTTAGCTTTCATAAAAGTATTATTTTACCGTGATAACATATTGGGCGAAGCGTGTCATGGGACGCTCTTTCCCCTTATCCTGTACTTCGAGGTTGACAACGATACGGTCACCTTTTTTCGCATCCTTAGGAACCCTGAATGTAGCTGCAAATATGTTGTTAGCATCCTGTGTAACAACTACGTTCTTTCCCATAGGAGGTTCTTGCTGGTGGAAAGCTGAAGGTATGGCTTCACCCAAGCTTACATTTTGGTGCTTTTCCTTAACTTCTGGCATTCCGTAAGTTGTCACTTCCGGGCAAGAATACCACCGAGCGGTCATCTGGTCGCCGTCCGGATCACTGACCTCGGCTTTGAGGTTAACCGTTTTCCCATGCTTTACGATAAAGTCACTGTTAGTTGTCTTGATGATAGGAGCATGGTTACACTTTTCAGGGGGCATGACCATCCAGTCGGCACGGGCAGCAAGTTCATCCCACATCACTTTTGAATAGTGACTATTGTTGTTGGCAAGATCGTTGCGCAGACCAATGTTGACGAATTGCGCCGTACCCATCTGGCAGCACATCCAGTCGTAGCGCTTGAACTCTATGCGTGGAAAAGACTTCAGGTTCTCTGGGCCCCATCCCATATCAGCTGACTTGGCCCAGTCGATGGCATTGGTTATACCATAGTTGTAGATAAAAGGCTCACCGAAGATAGGACGGCCTTCATCGAAAAGCCAAATCTCAGACATCAGCGGACCATGACCGCGCTTGTAAGCATTGAGAGTGTAAGGAGAATGGAGATAAGGCTGAAGTTCCTTAGCTGCACCCATAGGGCCCTCGGAAGCTGAGAAGAATGAACCGTAGGAGAAGAATGCACGACCATAACCTCCGTCCTTCAAACCTGGAAACATCTTGTCAATCTTGGAATCCTCGCGGCAGTTGTCCTCGCCGCTGCCACCTATACGCACTTTATCAATGACCTTCTTCAGTATTGCTGGCCATTCTGCTGTGCCGTGATAGCGTTCGTATATACTGTAAAGAGCACGAACGGTCGTATTGATACCTCCCCAATGCTGGATATACAAAGGACGTGGGTCATCATCAAGAATGCACTTCTCTATCCATTTTGAGCCATCTGTCTCAAAACGATAGTCTCCTTCAAACTCAATGTTTCCAACCTTTGTGATGCTCTTGATATACTCAGGGGTAGGAAAGTTAGGATTATTCAACGAAAGGGTTTTGTAAGCCTCTTCATAATATTCCTCAACTCTTCCGAGCCACGTTGGATCAGCTGGGCGATAGAACCGAAGCTCGCCCGCATTCTTCACAGTATGCTCACAGTGGGTGGCGTTACATCGATAATTTGGGGTAATCTCACCAAGAGTATGCTTGCCACCATCGCCAGAGAAGTGAAACATGCCTGCGGTCCAGACAATTCCAGCAAGATCATAAGAGTCTGCATAGGTCAGAGCAAGGATGATGCCATTCATGTCGTCAACCTCTAAATCTGTAGTTATCAATATGCGAGGCTGCTGGCCCTTGTCCACTTTTGGAGCATAATCAATCGCAGATGCTGTAAGAGCACAGGTCGCCAATGAAAGGGATAGTAATAACTTTTTCATCGCTTTATTATTTAGCCTTTCGATAAGGGATAATATTATTTGAATAGAAGCGGAGCAAACTGGCTCAGATAGATGCGCCAGTTTTTCCAGACATGGCCGTCGCCCGTCTCAACGTAAGTGTACTTATGTCCATCTTTGTCGAGTCTCTCACGAAAAGCTTTATTGTTCTTGTAGAGAAAGTCTTCTGTTCCAATACCAGTCCACAGAAGTTTCAAGCCCGCATCATAGAGGTTGTTGATCTTCTGGTCCATATTTTGGTATATAGGATTCTTCATGGTGCCAGGCGTCACGCCGATAGCCGCGGAAAACATACCAACGTAAGAGAACAACTGTGGATTGTTGGCAGAGATATAGATGGAGTGAAAACCTCCCATAGACAGACCTGCGATAGCACGGTGATCCTTATCAGCCTTGGTGCGATAATATTTATCAACGAAAGTTACAACCTCCGGAAATGCAGTTTCAAACTCCCCGTCCATTGTTCCATGAGGAAGATAGTGTGGCTTATAATATCCCCAACTGCTTTCGCCAGGTGCAGCCTGCATTCCTGCGTGGCCATTGGTAAAGACAACTATCATAGGCTCTGCTTTTCCTTGAGCAATAAGATTATCAAGAATCTGGCAAGCACGTCCGAAGTGAACCCATTCATCCTCGTCTCCGCCCATACCATGAAGGAGATACAAGACTGGATACCGTTTCGTAGGATTTGCTTCATAACCCGCTGGCGTGTATATATTGATTCTACGCTCCATGCGCAAAAGGTCGGAATAATACCAACGCGCACGCAACGTTCCATGTGGTACCTTATGCACAGCATAAAGGTCTGCCTGGCCACCAGGTACAAGGAAGACATCGCTGATAGTAGCAAAATCACGATAGACGTGGACGTTGTTAGGGTCTGTGTGAGCAACGCCATCGACAACAAAAACATAATTGTAAAGTTCTGAAGGAAGGGATTTGGATGTGTAAACCCACAGAGAATCGCCCTGTTTCTTGCAGTCGACAAGTCCTGTGCCTACGATACCTCCCGCAGGATTCTTAGGATCAGCTTTGACAAAATCACCGGCTACTTGAACCTTCTTTGCATTGGGTGCAATGAGTCTGAATGTAACACGACCTTTGGTATCTACCGTTGGTGATTCGATATTTTGTGCAGCAAAAAGATTCTGCTGAGCATTTGCGGTGATAGATATCAGAAACAGAAGTAATATGATTGATATTTTTTTCATAGTTATGCGTAATTACGAAATGACTAATCTATTGAAAGAGCAGAGGAAGGAAATTGGATAGATATATTCTCCAGTTCTTCCACACGTGGCCATCCGCAGTTTCCATATAGGTGTACGTCCAACCGTGCTGGTCAAGAAATCTACGGTAGTTAGTGACCAAGGGATAGAGAAAGTCAGCATTTCCGCAACCAATCCAATAAAGTTTGGGAGATTTTGCAAACTGTCGAGTTAGTTTCTCTTCTATTGGAGCATAAGGATTATTTTGCCCTGACTGCTCACCACGCCTGTAGCCGTACGCAGCAGAGAATAGTCCTACATAATCGAAGTCATCGGGATAAAGCATTGAGATCTTCAATGCATGTCCACCTCCCATTGACAAGCCGG
Organism: Prevotella sp.; assembly: GCA_036743855.1. GTDB lineage: Bacteria > Bacteroidota > Bacteroidia > Bacteroidales > Bacteroidaceae > Prevotella. Next base: position 21,905 of record DAINOS010000006.1, read on the forward strand.
CAACTGCACGGTGAGCCTTGTCCGTATATATGCGGTAATTGCTTTCTACAAAACGCATGATTTCAGGAAAAGATTCCTCAAATGGCGTATCATTTGGAGCCTTAAAATAGTGAGGTTTATAATAACCCTCGCTGCTCTCGCCTGGAGCTGCTTCCATTCCCGGGTGGCCGTTTGGCGTGACAATAATCATCGGAACAGCCTTTCCTTGAGCTATAAGGTTGTCGGCTATTTGAGCGGCCCGCCCGAAGGTTAGCCATTCATTCTCATCTCCACCACTTCCGTGAAGAAGGTAAAGAACTGGATATTTCCAATCGGGATGGTCTTCGTAACCAGCAGGAGTGTAGACATTTAACCGGCGCTCCGAACCATAGGCATTAGAATGGTACCATCGTGATTCTATTGTACCATGTGGCACGGCTTGAACCTTATAGTTGTCGGCTTTTCCACCGCCTACAATAAATACGTTTGATACAGTGGCAAAATCACGATAGACATACACATTATTAGGGTCAAGGGTTGTCACGCCATCAACGACAAAGATATAGGAGTATAGTTCTGAAGTGAGAGGATCTGACTTGTACACCCAAAGAGAATCATTGACCTTGGTCATCTCTGCAAGACCAGTCCCAACAAGTCCTCCTACTGGGTTTTTCTCCGTCTTTTTCAAGAAATCACCTGCTACTTCCACCTTCTGTGCATTTGGGGCGATGAAACGAAAAGTGACGCAATGGTCATCATCGACTGTAGCT
>DAINOS010000006.1:22686-33545 GCA_036743855.1 Prevotella sp.
GATTCAATATTTTGTGCCGCAAACAAGTTCTGCTGGGCCCTAATACCAAGGGCAAAGCAGATCATAAAAAATAGTATAGAAATTTTTTTCATATAAGCTTTTGTCTGGAAGAGAAGTCATTGAACAAATGCAATTACACTTGCACTTGTTCAATGGCTTCCATTCGTATTATATTAATAACCGTTGTTTTGTTTCATATTATGATTGACGTTAATCTCTTCTGCTGGGAAGGGCCAGAGTTCATTCTTGCCTTTGACAAAGCCGCATTCACCAGCTTTGTTATAAGAAGTCCACTTCACTGTTCCATCTGCTTCCAAAGCAGGGTTCTTTTCCCCATTATGCTCAAGGGCCGTAGCGGCATCTCCCCAACGGATAAGATTTTCATAACGCTGACCCTCAAGATAAAGCTCCAAGCGTGATTCTGTTTTAATGTCATCCAATGTCAAGGATGTAACTTCTGGTGCTTGAGCGCGATCACGAATCTGGTTGATATACTTTATAGCTGTGGCCTGGTCTCCATTTTGGAAATGTGCTTCGGCAGAAAGTAACAAAACCTCATTGAACTTCATGATACGTGTATTGTTAGCATAGAAGTAACCTGAGAAATACTCCTGCAAGATACGATACTTGTAGTTGAAGTAGCCTTCATTATCCGTAACCTCCATGGCAGGCTTAGCTCCAAGAATGGTATTTAACTGAGACAACGTAAGGATAGTATGGTTTAACCGGTATCCATTTACTCCTTCTACTTTCACAAAAGCATCATAAAGATCTTTTCGTGGCTGTAGATAGCCAAATGATTGCTTGCAGAGTGGGGAGTTAGAAGAATAGCTATACTTTTCTGCTCGTAATCCCATCATTATCCATTTGAAGTTGTTATTGGGTGTAGTGTTCTGAATATCATTCAGACAGTTAACCTCAAATATACTCTCTTGATCATTATCCCCATCTGGTGTGCCATTATAGGTAAGGTCTGGATTCAGAGCATACAAACCACTGTTGATTACAAGGTCAAGCTCTTTAGCAGCTTCAGCATACTTTTTCTGGAAGAGATAGGCTTTACCTAATAAAGCTTCAGCAAATTCCTTTGTGACTCGTGATGTAGGGGTGCTGATATTTTTCTTTGAGGTGAGTGCCTCGCTGGCAATAGCATCGGTAAGGTCTTGCTCCACTTGATTCCATAAGGCCTCCGCAGTAGAGTTTCCCTGCATGTATTCGCTTTCAGATAGAGTCTTTGTCACGAGCGGCGCTGTACCCCACAGGGTCACAAGCTGGAAATTAGCGTATGCCCGGAAAACAAGCGCTTCTGCCCGACCACGTTTCTTAACTGGAGTCTCGTCAGTAACCTTCTCCAGGACAGTGTTACAGGAATAAATGAGATTATAGAGATTCGTGTAAATAGTCTTGAAAGCAGAATAATCTGAAGAGAAAGTATAATCGTTAAGATGGTAGAACGATCCGTCATAATGAGAACCGCCACCTGTCCAGACGTTATCAGAAAGTAGCTCTTTGACAGTTTGTAAAGCTGTTCCCATACCTGTCTCTAATGCACGCATGTCTGTATAACACGTAGTTACACCTTCTTCGGCTTCAGCATCAGTCTGATAATAGCCGTTAACTGGCGATACACTGTGTTGAGGTATATCAAGCCGGTCGGAGCACGATCCGACAATAAGGGCAAGGGAGCTTATCACTACAACCCTGAATAAATTATTGATTTTCATTTGAATGATCATATTAGAATTTTAGAATGCGATACTCAGACCAAACGTAATCTTCTTTGTGGAAGGATACTGTCCGTAATCGATACCGAGGGCATCATTAGCGAGAGAGACCTCTGGATCAAAGCCTGGATAGCTTGTGAAGGTAAAGAAGTCCTCCAACTGGGCGTATATGCGGCAGCTTGTAATGAACTTTGTCTTACCAAGGAGTTTCTTTGGCAATGTATAACCCAACTGGATTTGCTTAATCTTGAAGTAGCTACCATCGAATACCATGGCTGACGATTGCAAGTATTTGTCATAGTCATGAAGGGCGGCTCCAATATACTTGGCATTACGATTATTCTCCGTCCAACGGTTGTCGTAGAACTCTTTAAGCGTATTCGCCTGCATACGGGTGGAGCGAGGCAGAGCGTAAGCAATATCGTTGCCAGCGGCACCATTTCCAAAGATGCGGAAATCGATGCCTTTCCAGGCTGCTGTCAACGTAATACCATATGTAAGTTTAGGGATGCCAGAGCCTATCTCCACTTTATCGTTGTCTGTGATCTGACCGTCTTCATCAGTATCTTGGAACTGTGGATACCCATTCTCGGGATTCACTCCAAGATATTTATATCCACGCATATACCATACAGGATGACCTTTCTCGAAATAACAGTTTATGCCAGATCCAGAATTTTGAGAGCTTGCAATACGATTGAGGGTCGGATAAATATACGTTACCTCATTGTGCAGGGTGGATAAGTTTCCACTGACGCTATAAGAGAAATCCCCGATATTGTCACGCCATCCGAGGTCAAGTTCAAAACCTGTATTTTTAACATCGCCTGCATTTAAAGGCGAGATGGTGTTGCCTACGACCATAGAGGCCGTGACATTACTCATGATAAGATTCTTGGTCTTCTTGATGTAATAATCCATACCAAGCGTCAGACGGCTCTTGAAGAAGCGAAGGTCAAGACCGAAATCAGTCTGCTCAGATGTTTCCCATTTCAGCTTATCGTTGCCAGTAGCAGAAGGACGTGATCCCGTACTGTAAGTGCCACCATTCTCAGCAAATGGATACATATTGGTAGAAACGATATTGGAGGCATACATATAGTTGCCCAAACCAGAAATGGAACCGTTCTGTCCCCAACTTGCACGCAATTTGACAAAGTCTATGACATCCTGGTGCCATTTCTTGAAGAAGCTCTCATTGGAAATAGTCCAACCACCTGAAACGGCCGGGAAATAGCCCCAGCGCTGCTCAAGAGGGAGAATAGACAAATCAGCAGCATCGGCGCGAAGAGAAGCCTGGATGAAGTAACGATCTCCATAGTTGTATGACACACGGCCATAATAAGAGAGGTTACGGCGATGAATTTTCTCCCCACCAGAAATGGTTCTTTGTGCGGTTCCTGTCGCGTCAGAGAAGTAGAGATAATTTTTGTCGAGTTTCGTGATACCGATATTTTTAGCATTCGTACCGGCAATGTAACCTGTTACAAAATCAGTAACACGATCATCATACGACATGCCAACCATTGCATTAATGGCATGTTTGCCAAAAGTCTGGTTGTAATTGAGGAAGTTCTCCCACTGCCAGTAGTTAGCATGACGCTCTGTATCTTGAATAGTCACAAAATCGTTGGTTGTATCTGTGTTAACAGCGTGCGGCCACTGAACATTCTTGTTAGAGAAGGAGAGAAAGTCGTAGCTGATACGACTCGTAAATGTGAGAAATTTCCATGGAGTGATATCCAAGGCCGTAGTTCCACGGAAGTTAAAGCCTTCTGAGCGTTGAGTATAGCCGTCACGCATGATGTAAGGATTGACATTATTCGTCTCTTGGAACGGTGACATGGAATAGTAATTCCCATTCTCGTCTTGCATCAGGAAATGTCCTTGGTCGAGCAGAGCCTTCATCGTCAGAGGAAGGTTATCTGGAGAATATGTGACAGGAGTCAGCGGATCCATCTGCATCACTGAGCCAAGCATAGAATACATGCCTCCTTCACGTACACGCCGTACGTGGAAGCGTGCAAAGGAATTGTTGCTTGAGAATTTAGCCCAATCAGCTACCCTATAATCCGAATTCACCGTTCCTGTCAGACGGTTCATAATGTCCTCTTTGCCGATAATTGGACCGTTGTTTCCATTATAGGCAATAGAAGCATAAAGCGAGCCATTTGAGTTGGAACCCTGAAAAGAGACATTATGACGTTGCATAGAGCCGTTCTCAAAAGCGACATCTGCCCAATTGGTATCTGTAGTCCCGTCATAATATTGCTTTATGCGGTCTTCAGATACCAGATTGCCCTCTGTTACCCAATTGATGTACTCCTTGGCATTAAGAACCTTAGGTATGCGTGAGACTTTCTGGATGGAGTAAGACATATCGTAAGCAATCTTACGAATTCCTTTCTTGGCTTTTTTGGTAGTGATGAGCACAACGCCATTACCTGCCTGCGCTCCATAAATAGCTGCGGAGGCCGCGTCTTTCAACACCTCCATCGATTCGATGTCAGCAGGGTCAAGGTAATTTATATTTGTAGTACGGAGTCCATCTACTACATAAAGAGGAGTAGAATCAGAATTTGATGAGTAACCACGCACGCGGATTGACGCACCAGCGCCTGGAGCGCCGGACGTAGAGATTACCTGTACACCTGAAGTCTTACCTTGTAGACCGTCATCTACGGTCGTTATAGAACGGTTAGCGAGATCTTCGGCTTTAACACTGGCTATTGAGCCAGTGACATCCGACTTTTTCTGAACTCCGTAACCGATGACTACAACATCGTCAAGAGTTTTGTTATCTTCGCGCAGGGTGATTTTCATATTCTCACCACCCTTGAGCGTTTGCGATATATAGCCGATGTAGGATATGCTGAGCGAAGCGTTGTCACTGACTTTTAGTTTGAACTTGCCATCGAGGTCTGTCACTGTTCCGTTTCCCTTTGACCCGGCTTCCATGATGGTAACACCTGTCATGGGCTCACCCTTGGCATCAACGACAGAACCGGTGACGACATGGTCTGCCAAGGCCACAGTAGTGCTTAGCAAAACGCTTGAAGCAAGCGTCAACAGCCTCATTTTTGTCTGTTTTAGGTTTCGATCCATTGTTATTTGGTTTTTAACGTTAATTGTTACTTAAAGTTACGATTACTAATCCGATGACGAACAACGCAAACATCGTGTTGACGATACGCATCGTACCTTTGGGTGCATTCTTAAACTCTTTCCAGATGAAGGCACCCCATATCATAGCTACGACAGGAGAAGCATTGCTCAAGGCATAAGAGATGGCGGGATTGGCAGCTCCGGCTCCCATGAAGGATACAAGCATACCACTCATCCAAATAAATCCGCCAAACATACCAATGAGGTGTGTTCGCAGGTCACCCTTCAGATAGTCGCGCATCTTGACAGGTTCGCCCTGTACTGGATGACGCATGGCAAAACCATTGAAAATAGGCGTGGTAAGGACAACGCCCACGGCAAAGAAGAATATGCCGGTGTAAGGCTCAAAACTACCAGTACCGCCTGCTACAAGGGAAGGATCTATAGATTTAACTACAAGACCATAGAAAAACATGAACCCTATTCCAGAGACAAGAGCAAGAATAATGCCTTTTGCCGGTGTAGTATGCTCGGAAGACGAGAGTTTGCCGTAGGCTTTGCCACAGAGGATAATGGCTACCACAACTATAGCTATACCGAACCATAAAAGTAGTGAATTTCCAGGGTAGACTTGCCCAGCAAGGATGATCAGGAGATAGTTGAAGACAACACCACCTATCCAGCCTAACCCTCCACCAATGGGGAAACCGACAGACATACCAGCCACGGCGATGGCAAGGGTGAGGAAGACATTGGCAAAGTTCCAAATCACACCGCCCAACATGGCATATCCTGCTGATGTCCAGTCAAGATGTGACAAGTCCTGCATAAAGGTGTGACCGCCTCCGAGTGTTCCCAGCGTTAGGGCACCCACCAGGGCTGTGATGAAGAATCCAAGAATATAATCCCAGTAAAACAGCTCCGAGCGCCAGCTCTTCTGAGCCACGAGCTTTTGGGTATTGGCCCAGGAGCCCCAGCAAATACAGCAGTAGATGCAGCATATAAGGGCAATGATATAGTTATGGGTTACAATCATATGTTTGTTTTTAGCTTAAGTGAAAGTTATGGCTGGCAGACACATACAGTCTGCCAGCTAAGTGCTTACTCGTGTACGTAGAGGTCCCATCCAAGATAGTTCTCTACGGCATCTTGTAAAACATCGGCAACATGGCCACGTACAAGTGCTACATGATGCTCAAAGCCATGACGACAGATGTGCTTCATCAATTTCTGCAGGTTGTCCACCTTTGTCACCGCGATACATCCATCCATGCCATAAGGCTCGTTGGTAATTTCTCCTTCTCCTACATAGGCACGGATCTTTCCAGCTGGATCGTCTGTAGAGATGCGGAAGAACGTGAATGGTCCTTCACTCACTTTAGCATCTATGGCACCGAATGTGCGCACCTTTCCAAGTGTGCGGCCAAGTACGCCAAGAGGCGTGAGCTTCAAGTCCTTGTTTCCAATGAAGCCACGTGGGAAGTTACCACAATGCGTGCATACACACTTGTTACGCTCCTCTGCAAAGTTGTTGTTCCAGTCGGCCAAAGCGGATGCCGCGTTAGCTGCAAGATGCAGGGCGAGCATGGATACCGCGCCAGTGATGTCAGTCTCGCATGCACATGGGACACCCATGTCACCAAGCATGGCCATTGTAACGCATGGAGCGGCACCATAGTTCTTCTCCAAAGAGTCCCAGCACTGTAAAGCCAAGGCATCTACTTGGTTGACCTTAACCCATTCTTCAACAGCGACACCGAACTTGGCTTGAACACGGAGCTTATCTTCATAGCTCTCTGGAACTTTGGCATACTCGTGTATGTCGGCGAGCTTCTTGACGAGACGAGGGTCATCGTCTGCTACTTTCTGTGCATCGAAGATGAGCTCGCTCATGTCGGCAGGCACAACGGTGATCCCTGAGCGCTGCAAGAGTTTCTCAGAAGCGCGACACGTGTTAAAGCCCAACGGGCGAGTACCGATTTGTCCGATACGGCAATGACGAAGTGTATCAACGACACGGCAAATGCCGGCAAACTTTTTGATGTCATCAACAAGCTCCTCACTGTATATGCTATACGTATGGAGACTGGTCAGGGAATATGGAATGCCATACTGGTAAAGGTTGTTGCAAACAGAGATTTTACCACAGAAGGCATCGCGGCGGCTGTCAAGGTCAACCTTGTCATTTTCATCATCACAGGCCTGCACGAGAACTGGGACGTTGAGATCTGCACGCGAAATTGTGTTGATGATTCCAATCTCGTATCCAAAGTTTGGTAGACTGACAATGATTCCGTCTATCTCATCACGATGCTGGCGGAAAAGTTCTGCATTCTTGATTCCATCTTCCAATGTCTCAATGGAACTGGAGCCCGTAGGTGTAGCATTCTCTTGAAGAATGACATATTCGTAACCTGCATCGTCAAGAACCTTTAAAAGTTGTTTCTTGACATCCTTGGCAAGCGCAGAATTGAAGTATGCGCGAGTGCCAATAATAATGCCGAAGCATGTTTTTCCGTTTCTCATAGTGTTTTAGTATTTAGTATGTTTTTGTTTGATTTTTAGCGTTGTTTTTAGATTTCCACATTCGAATGAGCCAGAGCTTTGATGACCCGTTGCCATCCTTCATAATCAGCATAGACTTGCACAAGGTTTTCTTGGGGTTTTATTCGTCCTGTCTCCTTTTTCAATAAAGTCACATACTCTTTCGTCTTCCACAAGCCTATAGCAAATCCTGCAGCCACGGCTGCTCCAAAAGCACTGGCATCACTAACTTCCGTAGTTACTATATCAGTACCCAGAAGGTCGGCTTGTAATTGCATGAGGAAACGATTATGCGTAGGTCCTCCGTCTGCAGAGATTTCATGGATAGAGATTCCCGTACCTCCTAACATGGCACGAACAAGATCCGTAACTTGAAAGGCTATCGACTCTACCGCCGCACGTACGACCTGTGCCTTCGTGGTGGAGAATGTCATTCCAACCACTGCCGCCCTCATCTTATCTTGCCACCATGGTGCTCCTAAACCGGCAAATGCCGGAACGAAATACACGCCGCCACTTGTTGCGACCGAGCTGGCTATAGCATCTGTCTCTGATGGTGAAACTATAAGTTGAAGCTGCTCTGCCATCCATTTTAATGTTGCGCCAGTGGAATATATATTACCCTCGTAAGCATAAGAGGTCTGTCCCAATAAAGAAAAGGCAATGGATGAGACTAACCCATGTGGGGCATCTTGGTTCTTAGGACCGATGTTAAGCATGACACTCGATCCTGTGCCGTATGTTACCTTTCCCGCTCCAGGTTCGAAACACATCTGTCCCAGTAAGGCCGCATGACTGTCTCCAAGAACTCCGGCTATCTTGATAGGCTTACTGAAAAGTCCCTCTACCGAAGTCTCACCATAAACAACATCGTTAGCAAGGGGTTTCGCAAGTGCTTTGCGTGGTATTCCAAGACGGTTGCACAACTCTTCATCCCAGTTGAGTGTGTTGATATCGAAAAGCATCGTACGGGAAGCATTTGTGTAGTCTGTTGCAAAGACTTGACCTTTAGTAAGTTTCCATATAAGCCATGTGTCTATAGTGCCAAACAAGACATCGCCGCGTTCTGCTTTTTCGCGAGCTTCATCGATATTATCAAGTAGCCAACGCATCTTAGATGCGCAAAAACTTGGATCTATCCTTAAGCCCGTGCGGCTATGAATCAATTCATCCAACCCTTCTACGGAACGCCATATATGACATTGTTTTGCTCCTCTTGTGTCTTGCCAAACCAATGCATGACAGATGGGAAGCCCAGTATGCCGATCCCATGCCACAATGGTTTCGCGTTGATTGGTTATAGCTAATGTATACTTATCACTTTCCAAATTACGGCCTTCCAGAATTTTTCTTATGATGCTGACCGTATTTTCATAAATCTCCATGGCATCATGCTCAACCCAACCTTCACGTGGGTAGTATTGATGATGTCCTATAGACTCATTGGCAATTACTCTCAATTTATCATCGAAGAGTAAAGCTTTGGTTGCAGAGGTACTCTGATCTATAGAAATGATAAAGTTCATAAGCACTTGGATTGTAACATTTGTTTGGCCGACTTGTAGATACCCTCATAGTCGAAGCCGTAATAATGGAAGGCCTCTGGTGACTTTGAATGGATGACGTTCTCATCGGGAACGCCTAACATTTTCACACGGCACGGGCAGTTCTCACTAACGACACTTGCTACCGCTGCTCCTAATCCGCCGTAGATGCTGTGTTCCTCAGCGGTGATGATGGCTCCCGTCTCTCTTGCGGCACGTATGACAGACTCTTCATCGAAAGGCTTGAGGGAGAACATGTCAAGGACACGTGCTTTAATGCCATCTTTGGCCAGCATATCCGCAGCCTCAGCACAGTGGGCTACTGTTTCTCCACAACCGATGAGTGTGATATCTGTACCCTGTTTGACGGTAATAGCTTTTCCTAACTCGAATGGGAAATCGTCATTGTCGTAGACATCTGGTACAGCACCACGCCCTACGCGAACATAGGCGGGTTTCTTGCGGTCTTTGAGAGCAAGGATGAGCTTACGGCTTTCACGAACATCACAAGGCAGATATACTTCCATGCCAGGGAAGGTGCGCAATACGGCAATGTCATGAAGGGAATGATGGGTTGCTCCGAGCTGAGCGTAAGCCAAACCTCCTGAGACACCGATGATTTTGACTGGCATCTGAGAATAAGCCATGTCGACTTTAACCTGCTCTAAAGATCGGGCTACATAGAAACAGGCTGGGCCAAGTATAAAAACTTTTTTGCCAATGGAGGCCATACCTGCGGAAATGCCAACAGCGTTTTGTTCTGCTATACCTACTTCCACAAACTGTTGAGGGAGTTCTTTGACGAAGTCGCCAAGCGTAGCAGAGCCCGTAGCATCGCTCGTGACACAGATAATGTCTTTATCGACACGCCCAAGCTCTAAAAGAGTATTGGTGATGCTTCGACGACAAGGAATTGCGTTATTTTGTTTCATTGCTATCGTATTAAAATCTATTTAGTTGTAAGATTCTCTGCACTCTTTATGCGCTCATCAATATCAGAGATAGCTCGAAGATACTGTTCCTCATTGGGTACTCCATGATGCCATTTGGCAACATTCTCCATGAAGTCTACACCAAGACCCTTTGTCGTCTCCGATACAATAAGATGTGGCTTGCGGTTGGTATAATCAATGCTTTCCATGACATCAACAAGTGAAGAAATCTCGTCCCCATCAGCCACGTGACAGTCCCAGCCGAAACCTGTCCAACGCTCAAGAATGGGCTCTATTGGCATGACATCTTCCGTGCGACCCGATATCTGTAGACCATTGCGATCAATGAAAGCGACGAGGTTGTCAAGATGATATTTATTTGCAGCCATGGCTGCCTCGTAAATACTTCCTTCAGCCTGCTCTCCGTCTCCCATGACTACATAGGTCTTCCAAGATGCTTCATTCATTTTCGCGGCTATTGCCATACCAACGCCTATGGAGAGACCATGCCCGAGAGCGCCAGTGTTAACCTCTACTCCAGGGATGCTGTTGTCGGGATGCCCGCCAAGATGAGCGTGAAACTTACCATACTCCTTCAAATCTTCCTCGGTGACGAGCCCTTTATCGGCCAACACCACATAAAGAGCTTCCGCACAGTGTCCTTTACTAAGAATAAAACGGTCACGGTCTGGATTGCCAGGATCAACATTCATGATGTAATCATATAGAACTGTCAGAAGATTGAGTACTGACAGATCCCCTCCCGTGTGACCTGTCCCTCCTTGATAGATAAGTTCTATCAAACGGCGACGCAAGTGCTCTGCCGTTATTATTAATGTTTTGTTTTTTTTCGTTTCCATACAGATAACCTTTGTTTATTTTCGTTTTCTACTTGCAAATATAGGATAAATAGAAATACACCACAAACAAACGAAGCTATTTGTTTACTTATTTAACATTGATTAATGCTATGGGGGGGGTAAATTAATATTAGTTTGCACAAAAATTTG
>DAINOS010000007.1:0-21515 GCA_036743855.1 Prevotella sp.
GGAATCCAGAAGCACCATTTCCACGCGCCGATATGCGCGGCGTAGTTGAGGGCCTGTGTCGAGGCGTCGGCCACGCTGTTGTTTGTCAGGTTCTCGGTTATCCGCGCCACGACAGCGGTGTTGGCGCTCATGTCGGTGCCGAGCGAGCCCATGATGGTGCCGCACACTATCACGGCGAGGGCGGCGCCAACGGAGTGCGACGTGTTCCAAATGGACATCTTGGTGGCGAGCTCCGACGGGTGAATCCAGTGGGGCAGGATGCGCGCGCACGGTGGATAGCCCATGCCTTGGCAATACTGGTTGATGATGATGACGACACCCATGAAGAGGATGAGCATCGACGTGAAGTCGGGACCGCTGTCACTGCCGGTGATGAGCGAGCTGATATTCACGCTGAAGCCAAAGGCGAAGTTGGCAATGGCACACAAAAACAAGCCCAAGGCCATCACGATGTGGCTCTTGACGCGGTCTACGACATAACCATTGATGAAGCGGGACGTTCCATACACGAGAGAACCGAAAAACAATATCCAGCCAAAGCTCTTGTTGGATATGCCATACTCACCCGTCAAGCCTGGCATGGCGAGAGAGAAGTTCTTTCTCACGAAATAGAACATTGCGTAACCCAGCATCGACACCAAGATGGTGCGCATCTGCCAATTGAGAAATTTCTTGCGTTTCGGGCCGAGGTTGCCGTAGACGTCTTGTTGTGTGCTCATATTATTTTCGGTTTTTGAAGTTTAGATTTCAATGCGAAACAAAATTAGTAAACTTTTTTGAATAAGCAAAAACACTATGTGTTAAAATCAATATAATTTACATTGTTTAACCAAAAAATGGTTAGCCACATTGATATTTATTGCGACAAACTGACACTTATTCCTATATTATTTGCTAACTTTGCAAGCAAATAACATCTTATTATAAGTAATATAAATAGACAACATACTTCCATGAACATTGAGAAAGAGATAAGCTCATCTGTGCTTTCCGCCGTGAAGGAGCTTTATGGCCAAGAGGTTCCCGAGAAAATGGTGCAACTTCAAAAGACGAAACCCGGGTTTGAGGGCAACCTCACGCTGGTGGTGTTTCCTTTCCTGAAGATGTCGCACAAGAAACCCCAAGACACCGCGCAAGAGATTGGCGAGAAACTCGTGGGCGATTGCAAGGCTGTGGCGGCGTTCAACGCCGTTGGCGGTTTCCTCAACCTCGTCATAGCGCCAGAGGCGTGGACGGCATTGCTCGACACCATCGACAGCGACCCACGCTATGGCGAGAAGGCTGTCACGCCGGAGTCTCCTCTCATCATGGTGGAATACTCTTCGCCAAACACCAACAAGCCACTGCACCTCGGACACGTGCGCAACAACCTCTTAGGTTGGAGCTTGGCCAAGATTCTTGAGGCCAACGGCAACCGCGTGGTAAAGACCAACATCGTGAACGACCGTGGCATACACATCATGAAGTCGATGCTCGCGTGGATGAAATGGGGCAACGGCTGCACGCCTGAGTCAACGGGCAAGAAAGGCGATCACCTCATTGGCGACTTCTATGTGCTCTTCGACAAGCACTTCAAGGCTGAGTGCGCCGAGCTGGAGAAAAAATACGTGGCCGAGGGCATGAGCGAGGACGATGCCAAGAAAAAGGCTGAGCAGGAGGCTCCGCTCATAAAGGAGGCTCACCACATGCTCGTGAAATGGGAGGCCGGCGACAAGGAGATCCGCGACCTCTGGGCGAAGATGAACTCGTGGGTCTATGCTGGTTTCGACGAGACCTACAAGGCTCTCGGAGTCAGCTTCGACAAGATATATTATGAGAGCAACACCTATCTCGTGGGCAAGCGCAAGGTGATGGAGGGTCTCGAAAAGGGTCTCTTCTACAAGAAGGAGGATGGCAGCGTCTGGGCCGACCTCACCAAGGATGGCCTTGACCAAAAGCTCCTAATCCGCGCCGACGGCACCACGGTCTACATGACCCAGGACATAGGCACGGCTGAGATGCGCTTCGCCGATTACCCAATCGACAAGATGATATACGTGGTGGGCAACGAGCAGAACTACCATTTCCAGGTGCTCTCGCTCATCCTCGACCGTCTCGGCTTCAAGTGGGGCAAGGACCTCGTGCATTTCTCTTATGGCATGGTGGAGCTTCCAAATGGCAAGATGAAGAGCCGTGAGGGCACCGTGGTGGATGCCGACGACCTCGTGGCGGAGATGATCGAGGATGCCCGCAAGACCAGCGAGGAGCATGGACAGTCAAAGGAGTTCTCCGAGGAGGAGAAGCGCGAGATAGCTCGCATCGTGGGCATGGGTGCCTTGAAATACTTTATCCTGAAGGTGGACGCTCGCAAGAACATGCTGTTCAACCCTGCCGAGTCTATCGACTTCAATGGCAACACCGGTCCTTTCATACAGTATACCTACGCGCGCATCCGCTCCATTCTCAGGAAGAGCGGCGACGTGGTGGCCACAGCGGACACGTCTTATGCTCCCAACGCCAAGGAGGTGGAGCTGATACAGAAGTTGGATGCCTTCAAGGTGGCGGTGGCCGACGCCGGACAGAACTACAACCCTGCTGGCATAGCCAACTACACTTACGAGCTCACAAAGCTCTTCAATCAGTTCTATCACGATTACAGCATCCTCTCCGCCGACACGGAGGCCGAGAAGCTCTTCCGTCTCAAACTCGCGCGCAACGTGAGCAAGACCATAAAGAACGCAATGGAGCTGCTTGGAATAGAGGTGCCTGAGAGGATGTAAAAAAAATACAGGCCCCTCCCCAGCCCCTCCCCCACCCAGGGGAGGGGGTAATATGGTGAAGCCTTACCCAAACGCCTCACTAATTTACCTCAATGCCTCACTAATTTAAATGAATAGTGGTGCAAATTTAAATGAATAGCGGTGTAGACTATAAATGAATAGTGGTGTAAACTATAATAACGGCGAAAACAACAACGCCTCACCATCCCCAAGTGTGATGGGAAGTGGAGTGGCTTCACCTTTGGAGTGCCGTGGAGAGGCTTCACCATATCACTCCCTCCCCTGGGTGGGGGAGGGTCAGGGAGGGGCCTGCGTGCCGATGCCTCAGGGAGGGGCCTGGGCTGTAGACGCTGGCTGCTCTGGCAATCCTGGGCCGATGGAGTATCAGGGGGTGGACCTCGCCACGGGCGAAAAGGTCTTCCATTTCGGGCCCTATTATCCCGACGGATCCATAGTGTATGGCACCAACAACATAGGCGAGTTTCTCGCCATTGTGCATGCCTTGGCGCTCATGGACAACAAGGGCATTACCGACAAGGCCATCTATTCCGACTCCTACAATGCCATACTCTGGGTCAAGAAGAAGCAGTGTAAGACCAAGCTGGAGCGCACCGAGCGCACCGAGCCTCTCTACGCGCTCATAAGCCGTGCCGAGAAATGGCTACGTTCGCACAACGTCACCACGCCCATAATACAGTGGCAGACAAGGCAATGGGGTGACATTCCAGCCGACTTCGGAAGGAAATGAGAACTGATAACATTTCTTGACAAAAGCCACTCTGAGAATCGCTCGTTTGGAAAGGGCTTCCCCCTTGTTCAATCCGCGGCCATTCTCGCAAGGGTTTTGTAACATATTGATTGATAAGCGATTCCGCTTTTCGTGTCTATTAAGGTCACGAAAAGCGGAATTTTTTTGTTGCCTCCACGCCGTAATCGTCGTGCGATTACGGCGTAGGGATCGTGGCATAACGGCGTGAAGTCAACGGCTTCGCGCTTGAATCGTGATGGCATTGTGGCGTGGAGGCGCATACATTGCGCTTGTAAAGGTCGTGGGCAAGGGCGGAATTAGGTCGATATGCTGCTTTTCGCCCTCTGGAACAGACCTCTGCCAAGTGTTAAATTCTTGACATAAATCTTTACGTTTTTGCGGCGTGCCATTCGGGTTGCGGACGGGCACGGGGCCCGCCCTGCACATTATTTTCGCAATCTTTAAATATTGCCCGTTCAATTGCTTTCACAAGACGGGATGTTTTTGTAATTTTGCATTCATTAAACCGATTTTACAATGAAAGCGTTATTGGACAGAATCCGCAAGGATGGTAAGTGTTACCCAGGTGGCATACTGAAGGTCGACAAGTTTATCAATCATCAGATGGACCCCAACCTGATGAAACAAATAGCGGTGGAGATGATTCGCCGCTATGCCAACACCGACATCAACAAGATTCTGACTATTGAGGCAAGCGGCATAGCGCCTGCCATCATGATGGGTTTCTTGCTCGACTTGCCAGTAGTGTTCGCCAAGAAAAAGAAGCCCTCGACCATGGGCAATATGCTGTCCACCACGGTGTTCTCGTTCACGAAGCAGCGCGAATACCATGTGGTCATCTCCAAGGATTATCTCACGCCCGATGACAAGGTGCTCTTCGTGGACGACTTCCTGGCATACGGCAACGCCGCCAAGGGCATCATCGACCTTTGTCGGCAGGCTGGCGCTCACCTGGAGGGCATGGCGTTTATCATCGAGAAGGCTTTCCAGCACGGCCGCAAGGTCATCGAGGATGCTGGCATACGCTGCGAGAGCCTGGCGATAATCGACTCGCTCGACAATTGTGAAATAAAATTGCGAGAGGAATAATGGCCGCGCAAAAGGACTTGATTTATGGCCTTAACGACCGTCCGCCACTCCGCGAGACGCTGTTTGCCGCCCTGCAGCACCTTTTGGCCATATTCGTAGCCATCATCACCCCGCCTCTTATCATAGCGTCGGCCTTGCGGTTTGACATCCAGACCACGGGCTTCCTCGTGTCGATGTCGCTCTTCGTCTCGGGCATCGCCACTTTCATCCAGAGCCATCGCGTGGGGCCTATAGGCACGGGGCTGCTCTGCATCCAAGGCACGTCGTTCTCGTTTATCAGTCCCATCATCAGCGCCGGCATGCTTGGCATGGTCAATGGCAAGATGGACGTGGCACTCGGCTTGAGCTATGTCTTCGGCGGATGCCTGGTGGCGTCGGTCGTGGAGATGATAGTGAGCCGCGTACTGCCATACACGCGTAAGGTCATCACGCCGCTCGTGGCTGGCATCGTGGTCACCCTCATCGGCCTGTGTCTCATCAAGGCTGGCATAACCTCGTGTGGCGGAGGGCAGGCGGCGATGGACAACGGCACCTTTGGGTCTATTCAAAACCTTGGCTTGGCGGTGCTGGTGCTCGTCACCATCATCTTCTTCAACAGGTCGAGCAACAGGTTCTTGCGCATGGGCTCCATTGTGTTGGGTCTGCTCATTGGCTGCGTGGCGGCTTACGGCCTGGGCATGATTCATTTTTCCGACATCCACGCCACGAGCGCGCTCAACATCCCCGTTCCTTTCAAATACGGCTTGCGTTTCGACGTGGGCACCATTGTCGGCTTGGGGCTCATCTACCTCGTCACGGCGGTAGAGGCTTTCGGCGACATCACCGCCAACTCCCTCATCTCCGGCGAGCCCGTGGAGGGTCCCGTGTTCATGAAGCGCGCGCAGGGCGGCATCTTGGCAGACGGCTTCAACTCCATGCTGGCTGCCGTGTTCAACAGCTTCCCCAATTCCATCTTCGCCCAAAACAACGGCATGATACAGCTCACGGGCGTGGCAAGCCGCTACGTGGGTTACTTCATCGCAGGTGCCTTGTTTCTCTTAGGTCTCTTCCCCGTCGTGGGCGAGTTTTTCTCCCTCATCCCCGACTGCGTGCTCGGTGGTGCCACGCTGTTGATGTTTGGCACGGTGGCGGCGGCTGGCGTGCGCATCATCGCCTCCACAAAGATAGACCGCAAGGCGGTGCTCGTGCTTGCCATCAGCTTCTCCATGGGAATGAGCGTGGAGCTCGTGCCCGACATCTTGTCGCAAATGCCAAGCGTCATCAAGAGCATCTTCTCAAGCGGCATCACCACTGGCGGAGTCACGGCCATGATAGCCAACGCCTGCATCCGCGTGAAGGCAGAAAGGTAGGCTGTCTCTATATGCGTAGCGACGTGATGTCAACAACCTTTGGGTATTCATCATTGTGCTGACACAAGAATGTCTCGTGGGTTTCCGACGAGGCGTAGGGTCGCATGGAGAGCTCATCAATGATGTCGTGCATGGGGCCGTTGCGCAGCGTGCGCTTGTAGTTGAACAAGAGCTCGCCACCATAGCGCATTGCCAAGTAGTTGATGATGGTGGGCTCTATCTTCTTGTTTGCCACGCGGCAGCTTATCACGAAGTCGGTGACGGTAGGCTTTGAGGCGGCCTTGTCCACGATAAGGAATCCCACTATGCCATAATCGCCAAACTTGTCACTGCTCCTGAGCACGAAACTATCATATTGGTCGCTGTGGACAATGCTTCGCACTTCATCCATGGTCAGCCTTCGCCCGGATGAGTTCAATTGGTTTGTGCGCTGGAGCAGTTCGTAGCAACGCGCTATCTCCTTTTCCTTTGGCGATGATATTGTAGCCTTGATGTTGCAGCTCCTCAGGAAGTCGTCTATGTTGCCCGTCCATTGCTCCTCTTCTTGGTGCATGGCTTCGAGCATTTTGTACGTGTCGCGGCGCTTCCTTGAGTCGTCTGTCACCACGGCGTTGAACCTGCCGCAGCGCGCGAAGTCCTCTATCAAGGATGGGTCCACGCACGTCACGTCTGGAATGTGCAGCGACACCTCGTCGCGCTCAAAGGGATTGTCGTCAACAAACACCACCGTGTCAGGGTTGATGTTCATCTGCTTGATGGTGTTGTCTATGTTTACGCTCTTCGGGTTCCAGTTTATCTTCTTGAACACGAAATAGTCGGCCAGCCCGAGCTCCCTCAACTTTTCCTCAGCCTGTGCCGCGTCGTTTTTTGACGCTATGCTGTTGACTATGCCGCATTGGTCGAGGCGCACTATCAAATCCTTGAATCGCTCGTTGAGTGTCACCTTGCCTTCTATGAGCGTTCCGTTCCAAAGCGTGTTATCCAAGTCCCACACCACGCATTTCACCTTTTTGCCCTCTGTGATGTCTGTGGGCAATAGTTCCAGCCGGCGAAACGTGAGCTTGACGTGTTCCTCGGCATTGACGGGATGCAGATTGATGAAATAGAGGTCTTCCTTGCCTTTGCTCTCGTATGGAGGAATGTTGACGTTGAAAGAAGACCTGCCCATGGGTATCTCCACGGCCTTCCTGTATAGCAAGGCCGAAAAGCTCTTGATGTCGATGATGAATGTGGTGGGATGGTCGCTGTTCTCCACTATGCCTTGTAGTGTCAACGCATGAATCGGCTGCCTGCCTCTCTGCAGCAAATTGATTAGTTTTTGCCTATAGCTGAACCAGCCATCGTCTATGAACTTCTGGAGTGGCTTGAGCGGTGCCACCGATGCCACGCGCCGGAAGAAATACCCCAACCTTGTAATGACACTGTATGAGCTCGCATAAGCATGGTTGGTAATGGGGCGAATCTTGAGTTGTGACTCTATCTTGGCCCAAGTCCTGAACTCGCAGACAGCCCCCACGCCATCATCCGTCTTGACAGGCGCGAAGCCGTTGACCAGTCGAACACAGTCGCCATCGGCACGTTTGCGGAAGCGAGGACACGTGGCATAGCAAGCGGGGGCGGAGCATTCCACGCAATGCTCTGTCCACAACAATGGCACAATCTGTTGTTTGCCTTTGTAGCTCTGCTGGATTGCGTGCGATATGCCTTTGATTCTTTGGTTGCTATATGTAAACTCGAACATGGCTTATTTCTCTTTGGTTAGTTGTTTCCATAATTCCATTGAAGTGCAAACTTGCAGTCTGCCATCACCTTCTTGTTGTTTCAAGAAACCGCAGAAAGCCGCGAATTTGCCGCTTTCATAGTCCCAGTTGTCGTGAACATTGCCATCCGGCACAATGCTGTGGAACATCAACACCACGGCTTGCTTGGTCTTCACTGCATGGTTGATTACGGCTTTCAGTTCATTTACCGTAATGGACGATAGCACAGGAATGCTGTAAAGTAGTCCGCCATCCCCGCTGTTCATCAATGTGTCTTGATAAGCCATGCGGTAAAGGCACGGCAGTCTGAGTATGCGGCTGACTTTCCTTGTCAAGGTCTTCAACATCTTGTGCGACTTATACCTTAAAGACACACGAGCGTATCTTATATTGCGCTTCCCGTCTCTTGTCAGTTTTTGCCAAGTCTCCGCACTCAGGCCTGTGCCAGGACTCGCGAAGCCGTCGCCCCAAGGCGTGAGATTGTCAGCCTTCAGCGAAGTTTTGAGCTCCTTGAATCCTTTGTCTATGTCTTCAATGTCGTTTTGGTGTGCCCATCCGTGTCCGGCAATCTCGAAAGCCTTGTTTGAGAACAGTTCTTTCACCATGTCCATGCTCATTGGCTTGACATCAGTGGGGTTGCCAGGTTTCAGCTTGTTGCCGACATATCCTGTGGTGATATTAAACGTGGCAGGCATGTCCATCTTTTTCAATATTGGATAGGCGATGGTGTAGTTGTCTATTCTGCCATCATCAAAACTAAGCGAGACCAAACATTTGTCGAGACTACTTTGCATAGGGGAATCAATTATGTTAGTTGTCATTGCTCCCCAGAATGTAGAAAGACAAGTAATAGATAAAAAAACGTGGGGAGTCATACATCACTTATCCCACTGTCAAGGCCTTCGCATTGCCTTTTATCCAGGATAAGCAACGCGACAGCCCACGCTAAGAGATATTATAAAAGTATACCCCCTCCAATAGGGGGTATAGATATAATACACCCAACGTGGACGCTTAGTTGCTCTATCTTCTGGATAATCAAAGTTTGCGAAGTTCTGACAGTAGAAGATAACGCTTGTAAACGTCCTTTTCTTGAATCCTTGACCTTGAGCCACACGTAACTCGTTGTCTTAGAACCCAAATCCATCGATGTCTTGACCAATAGGTTCGCGAGGAACCCAATGGTCGAGCCAAAATTAATAAGAAATGTAGAGTTGACCAACTTTTTCGCGGAAAAGTTGTGAAAAATGTTTGTGTATTTTCCTATCTTTGCAAAAGAAAACCTTTCAAGGCAAGCTATGGAATTAAAAGGGAAATACACGGCCGACGCGCACCGCTACGATGACAGCGAGGCGTTATATCAGAGATGTGGCAAGAGTGGCGTGCTCCTGCCCAAGATAAGTCTTGGATTCTGGCACAACTTCGGGGGCGTAGACCCCTATGAGCGGAGCCGTGCCATCACCCACTATGCCTTCGACCACGGCATCACCCATTTCGACCTCGCCAACAACTATGGCCCTCCATACGGCAGCGCGGAAGAAACGATGGGAAGGTTGATGCACGATGACTTCCGACCCTATCGCGATGAGCTCTTCATCGCCACGAAAGCGGGCTACGACATGTGGGAAGGCCCTTATGGCAACTGGGGTTCGCGCAAGTATCTCATGGCAAGCATTGACCAAAGCCTCAAGCGCATGGGCTTGGACTACGTGGACTTGTTTTACAGCCACCGCTATGACCCCGCGACCCCACTCGAAGAGACGCTCCAGGCCATGGTGGACATCGTGAAGCAGGGCAAGGCCCTCTATTTGGGCATCAGCCGTTGGCCATTGGAGGCTCTGAAATTTGCCGACCGATACCTGTGCGAGCGCGACGTGCCGCTGCTTATCTACCAGGGCCGCCTGAACATGATAGACCGCGCACCGCAGGAGGAAGGCATCCTCGACTATTGCCAAGAACATGGAATAGGGTTCATATCTTTCTCGCCACTGGCGCAAGGGCTGCTCACCGACCGCTATCTCAATGGCATACCTGCCGACAGCCGTATGGCCAAGGAGCGCTCCTTGAAGCACACGGCCTTGACACCCGAACTTTTGAGCCAGCTCAAGCAGTGGAACGCGCAGGCCAGCGAGCGCGACGAGACCCTGGCGGAGATGGCTCTTGCCTGGATTCTGCACCAGAAAGGCGTGACAAGCGTGCTCGTGGGTGCCAGCTCTACCACGCAGCTTGAGAAAAACATGAAATGCGTTCATGCTGGACCGTTTAAAACAATACCAAACCATGACAAATGAAGACTTCATGAGAAGGGCCATTGAGCTCTCCATAAACAATGTACGCAACGGTGGCGGTCCGTTCGGAGCCGTGATAACGCGCCACGGCAAGGTGGTGGCGACTGGCGTGAACCGCGTCACGGCCAACAATGACCCTACCGCCCACGCCGAGGTGACGGCGATAAGAAACGCCGCACGCGAGCTCGGCACTTTCGACCTGAGCGACTGCGAGATATACACCTCGTGCGAACCGTGTCCCATGTGCTTGGGCGCGATATACTGGGCAAGGCTGAAGAAAGTGTATTTCGCCAACAACAAGTACGACGCCAAGGCCATAGGGTTCGACGACTCGTTTATCTACGATGAGCTTGCCCTGCCTCGCGATGAGCGCAAGCTGCCCTCCGAGGTGATGCTGCGCGATGAGGCTCAAGAGGCTTTCCGTTTGTGGAGCGAGAAGAAAGACAAGGTGGAATATTGAACACTAATAACTTAAACACACAACATGAGAAAAAGATTAATGCTATTTATCGCTGTCGTGGCTATGTTCGCGACATCTGCTTTTGCCCAACAGCCAGCCAAGGCCGCCGACCGCGCTCGATTGGCACCCACGCCGCCAATGGGATGGATGACGTGGAACATGTTCAAGGGCAACATATCGGAGCAACTCGTCAAGGAGACCGCCGATGCCATGGTGGAAAGTGGATTGCGCGACGCTGGCTACAAGTATATCTTCATAGATGACCTTTGGCAAGGTGGAAGAGACTGCCACAACAACATCATCCCTGATCCGAAGAAGTTTCCCAATGGCATAAAGGCGCTTGCCGATTATGTTCACTCCAAGGGCTTGAAGCTCGGCATCTATTCCGACGCCGCCCAGCTCACCTGTGGCGGTTGCACGGCAAGCTATGGCTTTGAGGAGCAAGACGCGCGCACGTTCGCCTCATGGGGCATCGACTACTTGAAATACGACTATTGCAACGCCCCGGTGGACAGTGCCACGGCGCGCCGCCGATACAACGCCATGGCAGAGGCGTTGACGAAATCGGGCCGTGACATAGTGCTTGGCATCTGCGAGTGGGGACAGCGTCACGGCGAGGAGTGGTGCGAGCACGTGGGCGGCCAACTGTGGCGCACGAGTTATGACGTGCGCGACATGTGGAAAGACATTGTGAAGCAAGGCGGCATGGGCATCCTCGACATTATCAACGTCACGGCCCCACTGTCAAAGCAAGTGCGTCACGGCCAGTGGCCCGACATGGATATGCTGGTGGTCGGGCTCAACGGCAAGGGCGGACCATCGAGCGACCTCGGCGGCGTGGGTTGCACCTACACCGAATATCAGACACAGATGAGCATGTGGTGCATGATGTCGTCGGTATTGGCATTGAGCAACGACCTTCGCCACCTCACACCGGAAGACAAGCGCATAATCTTGAACAAGGAGATAATAGCCATAGACCAAGACCCATTGGGCAAGGCAGCCGAGCGCGTGGTCAACAAGTCTGACCATCAGGTCTTCGTGCGCCCATTGGCCGACGGCTCTCACGCCGTGGCAATACTCAACTGTGGCGACAAGGCCCTCAACCTCTCGGTCTCTTTCAAGCAATTTGGCTTGAACGGCCAGTACAGCGTGCGCGACGTTTGGCAGCATAGCGACATAGCCCGCAATGCCACCAAATGGAGTGGCAAGGTGCAGGCCCACGAGACCAAGGTCTTCGTGTTGAGATAATACAGGCGGTGAGGCAGCTCTATTTTTCGAGCAATGCCTCAATAGCCTCGTGCGTCATCCCCTTGTCCACGATGTTTCCCTTGGGGTCAATGAGCAGGGTATTGGGGATGGTGCGAATGTCGTAGATTTGTGCCGCCTGGCAGTTCCAGCCTTTCAGGTCAGACATTTGCTGCCATGGCAACCCAAGGGCCTTGATGGCCTTTTGCCATGCCTGCCCATTGTTGTCGAGCGAGACACCAACGATTTCCAAGCCCTTGCCCTTGTTCTTGTTGTAAAACTCTATCAGCTCCGGCATGGATCTGCGGCATGGCCCGCACCAGCTCGCCCAAAAGTCCACGAGCACGTATTTGCCCTTGCCGGCGAAGTCGGACAGTTTCACCTTTTTGCCCTCTGGCGTTTGCATGGTGAAGTCGGTGAAAGGCTTGCCGTTGGCTGTGGCGAGGGCGTATTTCACGCGGCGCGATATGGCCATGACCGTCTCGTCGGTTTGATATTCGGCTGGTATCTGCGCGAGGAGGCGTTGGTTTTCCTCAATTGTGTTCTTGCGGCTGCAATACTTGAAGAGCATCACGCCCACAGGCTTCTTGATGTTTTGCCGCATGCCTTGGCGCAACACGTCGTACACGTTGCTGCCCAAGCGATCATATTCGGCACGCAACGACTTTATGGAATCTTGCGTCAGCGTGGTGTCGCGAAGGGCGTGCACGATGTCGCGTTGGCGGTCGTTGATGCCGTTAACCTTGTCCTTGATGTCTTGGTAAATGTCGTTGTTCATCGTGCCACGCACGGAATGATTCTTCATTGTCAACGTGGCATTTATGGTGCCTTCCTCTACAAACATATCTGCCCAATGGGTTTTGCCACCAATGCGGAAACTCAGGTAGCGCACTTCTGGCTTGTCGGTTGTCCCAGTGAACGAGAACTTGTTGTTTACCGCCTTGGTGGAGTCGAGAGGAACCATGTCGCCATCGACCGCCTTGTTGAAATAGATGGTCGTGGCCTTTGGAATGTCAACGGTCGTGCCGTCTATTGTCCATGATTTTTGCGCCAGGCAATTCGCCAATGGAAGTGCCATGATAACTAATGAGAGCAGGTGTCGTTTTTTCATAAAAAGGATTGCATTGTTTCAATTTGAAATCAAAAGTAAGCAATAATTATCGCCGTGCGACCATTTATTCGCATAATTTAAAAATATTTTACTATATTTCCTTGTGTGGTTCGATTTTTTTATAACTTTGCAGCGGCATCTAAAGTTTTTGACCGTCATGCGTGAAACATGAAGAATGTGTCAGCATATACTTCTAATTCATTCATAAAAGCGTAATTCTAATTTCATTCAACAATAATTCTAACATTAAAATCTTATTGAGTATGAGAAAATTTTTACTCTCTGTTGTCGCAATGACATTTTCCCTGGTGGGGGGGGGTAAACTCACAGACAAGGGCGCTTGGTGATGACCAGCTGTATCTCCCTGCCCACGGCACGGTAACGGAAACCACGGGAGATGCCACGAAAATACAAGGTTACGATGAATATTATGATTTCTATCACAACACTATCGGCATGGACATGGATGCCGTGTTCGCCAGGTTCACGACCGATGACCTTGAAAAATACATTGGCTACAAGGTTGTTGGCATAAGCGTAGCCGGCGAGTTCGGCCAGACCAATGTCGACTTCATGCTCAACATTTCGTGCAACCAGACTTTCAACGGTAAAGTTGAGGAAAGCTCAAAGAATGTAGCCATTGCCAAGGGTGTCAAGGCTACGCCATCGGTGAACGGCATGAAGCTCTACAACTGGAACGACGTGTTCTTTGAGACACCATACACCATTCCTAAGAAGTTGGCTACAGCCGAAGACGGCG
The DNA here is from genome assembly GCA_036743855.1 of Prevotella sp. Lineage (GTDB taxonomy): Bacteria > Bacteroidota > Bacteroidia > Bacteroidales > Bacteroidaceae > Prevotella. The sequence goes on from DAINOS010000007.1 coordinate 13,594, forward strand.
ACCCTAAAAACTTTCAGGATCTTTATGCCGGCTATTGGATTAAGGACGTGGATGGCAAGATAGTCATGTCACAACTCCTCGTGGGCCAGCCTTATTCTGGCAACGAGGAAGAAGCCGGTACGTACATACAGCAGAGAGGCGGAAGCACCAATGTGCCTCGTTTGGCTGGCTTGTTCCCAGGCCTTCTCCCTGTCAAGCTCATCCTTGAGAAAACCTCTACCTCTATCAATACCACTACAACCACGACCACTGCCACTGAAACTGGCCGCTACACCATGGACGGCAAGCGCATCTACCTGCCTGTGCGAGGCATCAACATTGTGAAGATGTCTGACGGTACAGTGCGCAAGGTAGTGAACAAATAATATATGTATATGCCAAAGTTAAACTGTTTTTTCGCAGTCCTTGCTTCGGCATTGTTGTTTGGTGCTTGTTCCGACAAAGACGATGTTGCGGTTGGCAACTCGCGGATAGTGCTCTACGACAATACGTTCAACGTAGGCAGCGGTGTGATATGGCAGGGTAATCCCTACTCTGTGGTCAACACCGTGCCATACGTTTGGAAGGACACTTACTTCAACGACAAGGGTGAGACCGTGACCGACAACGTGGAGGGTTTCACCGTGAGCGACAACGCCACGCAACTCGGCAACTACACCATCTCGCTCTATGAGCACGGGTTGACATACAATCCAGAGCTTGCCTCGGCAAAAGGAAAAGGCGCCGTGGTGAGCATCCAGCTTTGCTCGCCCAATCTCGATGGCGTGGCAGAAGGTACATACAAATACAGTGAGACCACGGCATCGCAGACCTTCCGCGCCTATTGCTCGTCAGAGTATCAGTCGCAGAAAACCATCAAGCCAGCGGCGATAACCGAAGGCGAGGTCAACGTCACGAAGACAGGCAACGATTATCATGTGACGCTCAACGGCAAGACTTCTTTCGGAGGAAGTGTTGCCGTGAACTACGATGGCCCACTGGAAGTGTGCAAGGTGCCGCAGCAGACTTCGCTCGAATACACCGACGTGAGCCTTGCCGGAATGATGGACAAGATGGACATTGAGGTCTACTATGGCGACGTGCTCCTCGGCACCAGCACAGAGCTTGACGACGGCAATCCCGAATATCCCGACTTCGGCACCGGCCTTTGCTTCTTCTCGTTGACATCTGGCATGACGCAGAGCGCGTCGGCAAGCCGCAAGGACATGGCCGACATCGCGCTCTATTGGGACGAGGCCAAGCAGTGCTTCCGCTTTCAGTCGCCAATAACCATGCGTGCCCATTTGGGGCATAAGGCCGACTATTTGTTCCCCTGCCACACCAAATACATGAAGGCCCCAACATCGTTCACCGATGCCGACTTCGAGAATCTCGATGCCACCACATTCAATGTTGATGTCGAGGAAAGCGATGTGGAGATTCCCGTGACCACAGCCGATGACTTCAAGACGTGCTACGTCTTCTTCGAGACTGGCCACGGCGTGAAGGGCGTGATGCGCCTCAAGCAATACACGCCGCAGAGCAAGGGATCGTATGACTACTATGGAGTGATGACATACAACTACCAGATAGGACCTAAACTGCTCATGGACGTAAAGTGTCCAGCCATCGTGTCAAACCCACAGATAAGATAACACCGACTATACATTATATAATATACGATGCTGAATTTTCCCAACAATAAATATATCAGCCGTGTGTTGTGCGGCTTGACCGTCGCTATTCTCGCGTTGGCGTGCTTGCCAGCTGTCGCCGTGCCAAACGAGACATCTGCCATGGCGGAGCAGCAACAGCAAGGACATGCCCTGCGCGGTATAGTGGTCGACGACTCCAAGCAGCCACTGCCAGGCGTGACGGTGTCGCTGAAAGGCTCCACACGCAAGACCACGACAGATGTCAATGGCTTGTTCTCCATGCCATTGCCCAGTACATCGAAGACCGTCACGCTCGTGCTCACCTACATAGGCATGAAGACGCAGACAGTGCGCGTGACCGACATTGCCAAGATGGTGAACGTGACAATGCAAGAGGATGACAATAGCATCAACGAGGTGGTGGTCACTGGCATGGAGGTTATCAACAAGGATCACATGACGGGCAGTGCTTCGGTTCTCACGGCAAAGGACTTGAAGATGCAGGGCGTGACATCCATCGACCGTATTCTTGACGGACGAGTCGCCGGACTTAACTCCACCACGCTGTCGGGCGCGCCAGGCGTGCGCTCGCAGATAACCATACGTGGCGAGAACAACCTCAGCGGCAACACCGAGCCGCTGTGGATTGTGGACGGACTGCCAATGACATCGGGCGTGCCGACAAGTTCCACGGGCGATTATGCCGGAACGATAATGCAAGACGGTGTGGGCAACATCATGCCAGACGATATCGAGTCGATAAGCATCTTGAAAGACGCGTCGGCAGCTGCCATATACGGCGCGAGGGCAGCCAATGGCGTCATTGTCATCACGACAAAGAAAGGCTTCCGCTCGAAGACGCAGGTGAGCTATAGCGGAACTTACAACTGTGCCATCGCGCCGGTCAACAACCTCAACTTCATGAACTCGGCGGAGAAACTCCAATATGAGCGCTCCATTGTAGACAACTATGGCTTGAGCTACGCTTATGTCACGGGCCGTGGCGGATACACCTACAAGCGCAGCGTGGATGGCTATATCACTCCGGAAGAATATCAGCAAGAGTTGCGACGCTTGTCGGGCATAAACACCAATTGGTTCAACGTGCTCTTCCGTACGGCGCACTCGCAGTCGCACAATATCAACCTTCGTGGCGGCTCTGAGGAACTAACCTATTATACCTCGCTCAATTTCCAAGACCAAAACGGCATTCTCATATCAAACAAGTACCAGAACGCCGGACTTCTGATGAAGCTCGACTATCGTCCAATCAAGGGACTCATCATAGCCGTGAACCTCTCCGCCAACGCGCGTAAGAACCGCGACAACGCCTCGGCGATAGACCCGTTCACCTATGCCATGTTCGCCAATCCATACGAGCGACCCTACAACGACGACGGCTCATACGCCGCCGACCTGAGTTACCTGAGCAACAACTACACCAATGAGCGCGCATCGGGTTACGTGTACGAGAAGTTCAATATCGTGCGCGAGATGCGCGACACGCGCAAGACGACCGACGGCTCTGACGTGGAGTTCACCCTCAACGCCCGCTATGAGATAATACCCGGATTATCGGTTGAGTCGATATTCCGCAAGGGCATGTCGTATAACACTAATACCACGGAGATTGACGCGGGCACTTACACGTCGTGGGCAAACGAGCAATTCGCCAAGACAGCTTACTCCAACTACAACATCATGCCCGACCAGTTTGACAACGGCCAGCTCACGGAAGGCTCGGGCAAGAACCACTATTGGACTATCCGCAACCAGATAGACTACTCGTTCAACCTGAAAGACGCGCATCTCTTTTCTTTCCTAATAGCCAGTGAGGTGATGTCGAAGAAATATACCAACTTCAGCTATACATCGCCAATCTATTACAAGGACTTCCGCATCACGGGCGTGCCGGCATTTGACATCCCCGTGTCATATGAGACCATGCGGTCGGTCATCGCCAACATGTTCTCAACCAACGACGGCCAGGACCGCAGCGTGTCGTTTCTCGGCACCATGCGCTATGGCTACAAGGATCGCTACATATTCAGTTTCAACTATCGTGCCGACGGTGCCGATGTCATTGGCGACGGCAACCGCTTCACGCCATTGTGGTCGGCTGGCCTTCGCTACAATCTCCACAAGGAAAAATGGTTCAAGAACCCTGTGGTGACGGAGTTGGCATTGCGTGGAAGCTATGGGTTCACTGGCAACATCGACCGCACTGCTTATCCATTCTCGACCATCTCCTATGGCTCGCAGATGTACAATGGCAATCGCTTTGCCACAAGCTTCACCTATCCCAACCCAACCGTGAAATGGGAAAAGAAGCGCGACATGAACCTTGGCCTTGACATGACCTTGTGGAAGAACCGAATCAACATGACGTTCGACTATTATTACACGCGCACCAAGGACGTGCTTGAGACCCTTCAGGTGCCTGCTTCCACCGGACGCACGGAGGTGAAGGCCAATGGTGGCATCGTGGAGAACAAGGGTTTGGAGTTCTACATGAACGTGAAGTGGATAAACACTCGCGACTTGACGTTCTCCACGTCGGTGAACTTGTCTCGCAACAAGAACGTCATCGTGAAGTCGCATTATTCATACTCTTCGTACCAGGAAGCCATCAAGTCAAACGTTTCGAAAGGTGGCGTGCTCAACATCATAGGCGAAGAGACTGGCGGCATTTACGGATGGAAGTTTGCCGGTGTTAACCCCGAGACCGGCAACCCACAATATTACCTCACGGAGGCTGGCAAGCGAGCTTATGGGCAGTTTCTTGAGCAGAACTCGAAGAACATGGCAAAATACCAGTACTATTACGACGCGGCGAAGGACGGCATACCCGACAAGATTGACTATATGCGCGGCTCCAACACCAACCCGTCGTTTTTCATGCCTTCAATGCAATACTTGGGACGTTCGCACCCGAAGATAGTTGGAGGCTTCGGCACTTATTTCAACTACAAGGGCTTGGAGTTCACGACCAACTGGACGTTTAAGTGCGGACATCTCGTGCCCAACTTCAACGACTACCAGAACGCGCCGAAGAACCTTGCCACGTTCAATTCGCTTCAAGCGTCGCTCGGCTATTCGTCAGACTTGGCGGTGTCGGGTACCAATCGCGAGAAGAAATACCTGTACTACTGGCAGTTTCCTGGCGACATCACCGACGTGCCGCGCTTCACCACGTCGAATACCGACTACTGGACATCAATCGTCACGTCAAACAAGTATTCCAAGGGCGACTACCTGCGCATGACAAACATCTCGCTCAGCTATCGCCTACCGGCACGCATAATGAAGCAGTTTGGCGGCATGAACAACTTTACCATTGGCGTGAACGCGCGCAACCTGCTCACGTTCACCAAGTATCGTGGACTTGACGTAGGTTCCGGCTCTGCCTTCTCTTATCCCGTGGCACGTGAGTTCAATGTCAAGTTGACTGTGGGTTTCTGAGGCTGAGACGCGCAACATTTGAGTGGAAACATATCAAAAGAACATAATATAAATGAGACACATAAAATATATCATTGCCGCGTTGCTCTGTGTGCTGACATCATCGTGCAACGATTTCCTTACACTCACGCCACACGACACGAAGGTGGTGAACAGCGTTGAGGACTATCGTGACATTCTTGCCAGTTTCATGCGCTACCTGAAGACGCCGACAATGCCTTCACAAGACGTGGTCATGGGCGTGGGCTTGACAACGTTGCCATTCGCGAGTAACGATGTCGATGGCTCGCTCTCGATATACACTGGCGAGGCTAACTTGACTACCGAGTCGGCCTATTATTATGACCGTGTGAACAACGTGTACACGCAGACAGGCAAGAACTCGCTGACATGGCTGAATACCAACAGTTCGGCGTGGGACAACATATATAGTTTCCTTGGCCCTATAAATCTTATCATCAATGGCGTGCAGACAGCTGAGGGCACCGATGAGAACTTGCGAAACCGCGTGTTGGGCGAGGCGTTGACATGGCGCGCTTACGCTTTCTACAAGTTGTTGCAGCTATACTCGCCCATGAAGGATAATAGGTTGGGCATCCCAATATACCTCACGCCAGAGAAGGAAATAGGCGAGGCGATGCCTGAACGCAAGACCCAGGCCGAGGTTTTCAAGCAGATACTCGATGATTGCGACAAGGCCCTCGAATTGTTGACCAAGACCACGACCAATGATTGGAACTATGCGTGGAACGCTGATTTCCTTAACGCCATGATGGCAGACGTGTACACGTGGAAGGCTTGCTCGGGCGCGGTGGAAGACACCGATTGGGGTAATGCCGAACAACATGCCACGACAGCCATGCGCGGACGAAACCTCACCTCGTCGGCAAGTGTATTGAAGACCATCTTCGACTGTTCCGACAATGCTTACAGCAAGGAGATAAAAAACGATGAGTTCTACTTGCGCATAGTGGATGGACGCTGGACGTATATCTGCGACTTTAACTATGCCTATTATGAGGACGGGGGCGTGGCAGACGGACTTGTAAATAAGGTCAATTACCGCAAGTTTGCCGACAACGACATACGCAAGAAGGCGTGGTTCTCGGCAGATGGCACCCACAATGACAAATACAACCTCATTGGCTCCGATATGTCACAAGGATGCCTCATGCCTTTCAGGTTGGCTGATATGTACCTCATCAAGGCGGAGGCTCTTGTCCGCCAAGGCAAGACAAGCGAGGGAAAAGCCGTGCTCGATGAGTTCCGTGAACACAGGTACACAGGTGGCTTGCCGGAAATATCCAACGACAAGGATGCCTTGATACAGGCCATACACGATGAGCGGTTCAAGGAGTTTTATATGGAGGGCGACAAGGTGTGGCTCGACATGAAACGCTTTGGCGACACGATGGAACGCACTATCTCTGGCGAGAAAAACTATCTCACGGCAGATGACTTCCGCTATTGCTTCCCCATACCGGCGCGTGAGATGCAATACAACAAGAAGATGGAGCAAAACCCAGGATGGGAAAGCGTAATCGTTTATTAGTGACCTTTTTTGAATTGCTTATAAAAAGATGAAAGCCATAAAATCAATAATACACAACGTCTCGTTCGCAGCCGTGGCCTTGCTGGTGACGGCATGCACGCCCGACGAGGAGATATTCCACGACAACAGCAAGGTGGACCCTGCCATTGTTGATGCAGTGACGATAATGCCAAACCAGAAGCGTCTCATTGCCGACGGCAACGCGCAAATAGAGTTGCAACCCACGGTATACACCAAGAGTGGCACCCAAGTGCCAGACTCTCGTGTGGATGACGACTGGATAGAATACGTCTCCGACACGCCAGGGGTGACGGCTGGTCGCGTCATATCTGTCAGTGACGCTTCGCTTGTGGGCAAGATGGTGACGGTGAAGGCTCGCATAAAGACGACCGGAAAGAAATCAGATCCCGTGTCGTTCACGATAATAGCCTCAAGGAAAGACCAGTTTGCGAAAGAACTCGTCATTCCTGTGGTCTTCCATGTGTTGCAAACGAAGGACGACATCGACAACTACGGAGGGGAGTTCAAGCTTGAGCGCATAGAGATGCAGCTGAAGAGGCTCAACAACATGTTTTCGGGTGCCGTGTCGCATAACCCTGTTGGCGTGAACACAAACATTAGGTTTGAGATGGCTCAATACGACCAATATGGCAACAGGCTCGTTGAACCTGGCGTTGACCGCAAGACTATAGCCGATGGAGCTTTCTCAAAAAAAGACGGCAGCGACATCGACTCGCTCATCACGGCAGAGCGATTGCTGTGGCCCGCCGATGATTACCTCAACGTGTGGCTTGTGAGTGACCGTAAGGGAGTGGTGAGCGATTTTGCCAATGATGTCACTGCCAAGTGCGCGCCTTGCTATGTCAAGGCTGGTGTCACCGACCTGCCAAAGGGGTTGAAACTCCATGCATACGATGGACAAACGCTGAAGCCATCTCAAGCTGGCATAATATACAAGCTGTCCGAGCTCGACGTGGCGGAGCGCAGCTTCTTCGTGTCAAACAACAACAAGAAGCAAGGGTATAATGAGTTGGGCTACTATATTGGCTTGTTCTATGGACTGTTGCCCACGTGCAATTATTCCAACACTAAGGCTGGTACCGATTATTGCGATGACACTATCGACTATGCCGCGACGTCCACTGGCGGCAACAAGGATTGGTACAAGACCATGGACGGTTGCTATTTCCGTGCCGAGAACATCATGGACGACCCGCGAGGAGTCCATTGCTCGGTGTCGCAAGACCAGACGATACGCATGCGCTGGATAATGA
>DAINOS010000007.1:21615-28316 GCA_036743855.1 Prevotella sp.
TTGATTATCCTATCTGGCTTCCTGGCTTCACCTCGCCAAGAGTGGTGGTCACGCTCAGCGAGCCATCGAAGTTGAGAGCCGAGAGAATCATGCCCTGGCTCTCTATGCCCATCATCTTGCGTGGTGCGAGGTTGGCGATGAAGAGCACGTCCTTTCCCACGAGTTCTTCTGGCTTATAATATTTCGCTATGCCCGAAAGGATAGTCCTGTCGGTGCCGCTGCCGTCATCGATGGTGAACTGCAAGAGCTTGTTCGACTTCTTCACGTTCTTGCATTCCTTGATGTGTCCAACCCTTATGTCCACCTTCTCCCATTCATCGAAAGGCACGTTAGGCTTCACGGGCTCAGCCTTGTAGTCCTTGGCTGCCTGTGCTTTCTCGTTGGCCTCTTTCGTGGCGGCAAGCTTGTCGAGTTGCTTCTGTATGGCCTCGTCTTCTATCTTCTCGAAGAGCAGTTGAGGCTCGCCGAGTTGGTGTCCTGACTTGAGCAGGTCCGTGCGGCCAAGCTCAGCCCAGTCGAAGCTGTCCATGCCAATCATGTCTCTCAGCTTGCGGCTTGAGAATGGCAGGAAAGGCTCGAAGGCTATGGCAAGGTTTGCCACGAGTTGCAGCGAGATGTAGAGTATTGTCTCCACGCGCTTTTGGTCTGTCTTCCAAACCTTCCAAGGCTCACACTCGGTGATGTACTTGTTGCCTATGCGCGCGAGGTTCATGGCCTCTTTTTGCGCCTCGCGGAAGTGGAAGCCATCGAGGAGTTGCTCCACCTTTGTCTTCACGTCCTTGAACTCGTCTATGGCCTTCTTGTCTACATCGGTCAGTTCGCCGCAATCTGGCACCACGCCGTTCCAATATTTCTTTGTGAGCTGCAGGGCGCGGTTCACGAAGTTGCCGTAGATGGCCACGAGCTCAGAGTTGTTACGCTCTTGGAAGTCCTTCCACGTGAAGTTGTTGTCTTTGGTCTCTGGCGCGTTGGCAGTGAGCACATAGCGCAGCACGTCTTGCTTGCCAGGGAAGTCCTTGAGATATTCGTCGAGCCAGACAGCCCAGTTGCGAGATGTGGAAATCTTGTCGTTCTCAAGGTTGAGAAACTCGTTTGCTGGCACGTTGTCGGGCAAGATGTAGTCGCCGTGCGCCTTGAGCATTGTCGGGAAGATAAGGCAGTGGAACACGATGTTGTCCTTTCCTATGAAATGCACGAGTCGTGTCTCGGGGTCTTGCCACCATTTCTTCCATGAGCCCCACTTCTCAGGCTCAGCGTCGCACAGTTCCTTGGTGTTGCTGATATAGCCGATAGGGGCGTCGAACCACACGTAGAGCACTTTCCCGTCGGCACCCTCCACGGGCACGGGAATACCCCAGTCGAGGTCACGCGTCATGGCACGCGGCTGAAGGTCCATGTCGAGCCATGACTTGCACTGTCCGTATACGTTTGGCCGCCATTCCTTGTGGCCTTCGAGAATCCACTGCTTCAACCAGTCCTGATAGTTGTTGAGTGGCAAATACCAGTTCTTCGTCTTCCTTATCTCAGGCTTCGCGCCGCTGATGGTCGAGTGCGGGTCGATGAGCTCCATTGGCGAGAGGTCGCTGCCGCACTTCTCGCATTGGTCGCCATAGGCGTTGGGGTTGCCGCAGTGCGGGCAGGTGCCCATGATGTAGCGGTCGGCAAGGAATTGCTTTGCCTCTGGGTCATAATATTGCTCGGTCTCCTTCTCCACGAGCTTGCCATCATCGTAGAGCTTGCGGAAGAAGTCGGACGCGAACTTGTTGTGAATCTTCGACGTGGTGCGGCTGTAGATGTCAAACGAGATGCCGAACTCCTTGAAAGAGTCCTTGATAATCTTATGGTAGCGGTCGCACACGTCTTGCGGTGTTATGCCTTCCTTCTTGGCGCGGATGGTGATTGGCACGCCATGCTCATCGCTTCCGCCGATGAAGATCACAGGTTGCTTTCTCAGGCGCAAGTAGCGCACATAGATATCCGCGGGCACATACACTCCGGCCAAGTGGCCTATGTGCACGCCACCGTTGGCGTAGGGCAGTGCCGCCGTGACGGTTGTCCGCTTGAAATGTTTCTCTTCCATGTATTTTATCTTAATGTTTTCCGAAGTGCAAAATTACGAAAATATCAGCGATTTAGCTTCTTTTCCGTCAGAAAATCCCAAATGCGGTCAAGATAGTTGTAGCTGCCGGTGCCTGGCGAGGCTTGTTTCTGGAAGCAATGTTTCCTCAGGGCGAAGGTGTGCAGCTCGCTTTGTATGCCCATGGCCCGCATCTTTTCCCAACACTTCACCGACCCCATCGTGGAATAGCCATCGGCGTCGCCATGGAGGAAGAGCGTCGGCACGGTCTTCATGTCGAACGAGAACTCAGGGTTTATCACGTTGCGTTTCTCGTTGCCTCCCTCGCTGTTGTGTCCGTCGGTGCCGTCTGACAACACGTAGGCCGGATATGTCGCTATGCCCCATTGCACGTTGCAAGGCAACTTGTCTATGCTGTCTATCGGCAGGTAGCTTTGGTGGGTCGATGATGTCACGCCCATGAGCGTGAGATGTCCTCCCGCCGAGCATCCAGATATGCCAATGCGGTTAGGGTCAAGCCCATAGTTCTTTGCCTCATTGCGCACAATCCTGATTGCCCTTTGCAAGTCTTCCCAAGCCGTGGTGTGCTTGGAGAGGCCGCTCTTGGCCGATGGGCGTGGCGTGCGATACTTTACGGTGACCACGGTCATGCCTTTCTCGTTGAGGAAGCGCCTTATAGGAGCCACCTCGAAGCCGTCGGGGTCGTTGTTCATGTACGATCCTCCTGAATAAGCTATCTGTATGGCCTTGGTTTTCAATACCTTTGGAAAATGCCATTCCAGATAAGGCTCGCATTGCTTGGCTTGGCGGTCAGGCATCTTGCCCTTTGGCCATATTGCCTCTTTCTTGTAATCGCCGCGTGCGTCATCGTTGTCGAATCGGCTCATGAGGGTCACTTCCTTGGCTGTAGTCCCAAGAAATCCCATCTGCCGCATGAACTCTACGGCGCGCTCGAAGCCTAATGCGCGATGGCCCACGTCGGGATAAAGATGGAGCTCTGCCGGAACCTTCATGCGTCTCAGCTGGCGATAGATCAGCGTGGAGCCGTTGGGCGAGTAGGGGTCAAGTCCTCCATGGTGAAGGCTTATGGGGCAAGTGTGCTTGTCGAAATGGAATATGGTGTCAAGGCTCACGTCGGTGCCATAGCCTTGACGTGTAGCCTTGGTGCCGTGACTGCCATCGGTGGTCACGTAGGCCGGCGCGTTGAGTATGGCCCAGTTTATGTGGCAGGGCGTGTCGTCTATCTTGTCCAATGGCGCGTATGCCCGTGTCTCGGAACTCGTGGCGAGAAGGAGCCCCATGTGCGAGCCTGCCGACATGCCTATCACCCCAATCTTCTCGGGGTCGTATCCGCGCTTCTTGGCCTCGCTGCGCACCATGCGCACGGCGCGCTGCCCGTCTTCCCATGCCGTCTTATAGATAGGCAAGCCCTTTGGTCGTGGCGTGCGATAGATAAGTGCCACGCATTGTATGCCCTCCTCGGTGAGCCGTTCTCGCCAGAGTTTTTCGGCGGCCTCGCTCGCGAGATATTGATAGGCACCGCCCCTTATGAGAATCATGCACGCGCCCTTGCGCTTGTCTTTGGCTGGAGCGTCATACCATTCGAGGTATGGCAAACGGTTCTTGTCGGCATCGAAGCCTTTGCCGCTCGCCGCGCTTCTCAACGCGGCAATCTGGTGCGGCTGGCTGTCGGGCATCTTGCCTTTGGGCCAAAGATACTCTTTCTTTACCGCCGCGAAGGATAACGTGACACAGGCGGTCAGCATGAAAGCCAATACCGCCGTCTTCTTAAATTGTTTCATATATTTACTGCTGGTTATAGGTTGTCAATGGCATGGGGTCTATCGTGCTTGTTTGGCACGTCGGTTACATTCCTCGCAAATGCCTTTCACCACATAGTTGCAGCCGTTGCGGGTGAAGCCTGGCGGCAATTCTATGTTTGGCACGGGCGTGTCGTGGAGGCAATAGATTTTGTGGCATCTCTCACAGAAAAAATGCACATGGAGGTCTTCATCGTCCTCATCGTCGGTGTGGTTGCTCATGCACAATTCGTATCTTGTCCCGCCGTTTCCGTCCTCGATGGTGTGCACGAGGTGCCGCTCGCGAAACAGGGTCAGGGCGCGGAATATGCCACTCTTGTCAACGCTGAGCAAGCGGCTCTCCAGTTCGGTCAGCGTCGACGGGTATTCCTCCCCTGCCAACGCCTTGACCACGAGAATGCGGTTGCTCGTGGGCTTGATGCCATGACTGCTCAACAGCTTGATGCTTGTCTTCTCATCCATTGTCTCAGATACCTTTCTCTATTGCAAAATTAGCAAAAAGTTTATTATTAATCAGTATCTACCGTGCGTTAACGGAAAAATAGTTGTATTTTTGCCCAACAAATCAAATGACACGATAAACACAACGACATAATTTCACAATGCGAATCAATAATCCTTCTTTCGAGATATGGCAACAAGGTGCCGGCATAGACGGCGTTTACAAGCAGATAGAGCGCGTTGGGCGCGTGTGCTACAAGAGCGAGGACCACACCACGGCCGACTCGGCGCGGCCTTTTGTGGAGCGCATGATCAAGAGTGAGCATTTTGCCATGCTCGAGCATGGCTCAGTTTATCTCTTGTTCGACATTGAGCCAGACGCTGAGCCTGGAAACGACTCGGAGCGCCCATGGCAGTTCTACGCTGCCAACAAGTTCTCGCGGTGCGTTGAGGATTCGGGCAAGCTCTATGTCACCACCAACCTCCGCGTGCTTGCCGAGAACGACCGCCTTGGCGACCTTAAGGCTTATTGGAGCGAGCCGTTGCCGCTTCATCCCGTGCGTGTCACGGTGCATTTCTCCACCCAGATTGCCATAACGCGAGAGTTCAACCGCCATCGCGCCGACTCCATGGCAGAGCAGAGCACTCGCTATTGCAATTATTCGAAGGCGAAGTTTGGCAACGAGATTACTATCAACATTCCCACGTGGGTCAAGCACGAAATGACGGGGTCGGAATGGGCGCGCCAGTTGAGCAACGGCGTGTTGACAATCAGCGGTCAGCAGTTCATGGAACTGGCGCGCAAGGTCGCCGACGGCAGCGCTTCTGTTCTCGACAATTGGGTGTTTGCCAACCTCGCCGCCGAGAAGTCATACATGAACCTCATTGGCGCGGGTCGCAAGCCTCAGGAGGCGCGCGTGGTGTTGCCGCTCGACACCGCCACGGAGCTTGTCCACACGGCTTTCGTTTCCGACTGGAAGCATTTCTTCGACCTTCGTGCCCTTGGCACAACAGGCCAGCCGCATCCAGATGCCAAGGCAGTGGCCTTGCCTCTCTTTGAGGAGTTCAAGAGCCGCGGTTTGCTGTGACCATTTTCCACGGTGTCTTGCCATGGTTCACTTTGCCTTGCTTTTCTCCCATTCAATGAGCTTCTTTTTCAAGTCGCGTCCCCAGTGGTATTCGCCTATCGTGCCGTCGGAGTGGATGACGCGGTGGCACGGTATGAGCATGGCCACGGGATTTTGCGCTATCGCCGTGGCCACGGCCCTCACAGCCTTGGGCTCGCCGATGCGATTTGCCACATCTTGATAGCTCACCGTGGTACCGAAAGGAATCTTGCGCAGTTCGGCCCACACCTTCAGCTGGAAGTCGGTGCCTTTCACGTCGAGGTTCACGGGGTGGTTCAATCCCTCGAAGATGACGCGCTCCACAGTGTCGGCCATGACGTCGCTTTGAGTGGTGGGCGTGTATTGTCCCCACCGCTTGGCCAACTCGTGGATGGTCTCCAAGCGGTTGTAATCGAGAAACTGAAGGTCACACACGCCGTCCCACGTGCGCGCCACGATGATGCTGCCGAATGGACTCTCGGCGAAACCAAACTCTATCTTGTTGCTTATTGCCATAACAATATTTCTATTTTTACAAAGATAATGCAAACGGGCGCAATGAAAGCTTGCTTTCAAATTGCCGAGTGCAGCTTATCTTATACAAAGATAAGATATTTTTCGGATAATGGCAAAGATAAGATATTTTTCTTACTTTTGCATACAGAATGCAACTTCTCCCACGAAAAGTCTTACGAAGAGAAAACCGTAAAGCATATAAAACGAGAGATTATTAAATATAAGTAATATTGTGAATAAAATCCTTTTATCATCAGCCTTGGCTGTTTCCGCCATGACCATGATGACCCCAGCGAGCCTGATGGCACAAAGCCATTCAGGACAAAAGATGGGACAAAACTTGAAGTATCCTGCCGCCCCCAAGGACAACACGGTGGATGAATACTTCGGCGTAAAGGTGGCGGACCCTTTCCGACCACTCGAAGATGACACTTGTGCGGCAACAGCGGCTTGGGTAAAGGCAGAGAACACCCTGACCAACGCTTACCTCGCCAAGATTCCTCAGCGAGGCAAGTATCTGGCACGTTTGAAACAAGTGGCTAACTACGAGAAGGTGTATACCCCTTTCGAGAAGAACGGCAAATGGTATGTCTATAAGAACAATGGCTTGCAAAACCAAGCCGTGCTCTACCAGATGGACAAGCTCGGCGGTGCGGCTCGTGTGTTCCTCGACCCTAACAAGCTGAGCGACGACGGAACCGTAGCCCTCAAAGGCATCTCCTTCTCCAACGACGGCAAGTA
>DAINOS010000007.1:28416-32635 GCA_036743855.1 Prevotella sp.
GCCAATCCGCTTCGCTTCTATGGCGTGGGGATCAACAAGGAGGAGACGATGATGTTCCTCACCGAGTCGGGCATGGACCAAGGCATCAACCTCTTCGTGCGTGACCTTCGCCAGCCTAACTCGCAGTTTATCCAAATGACGGGCGATTGCTCCAAGAACTATACACCTGTGGAGATGATTGGCGACGACATCTACCTGCTCACCAATGCGGGTGCCCCGAGGTATCGCCTGATGTTGGCTAACCTCAAGAAGCCTGGCTATCAGGACTGGAAGGAACTCGTGCCGGAAGGCGATGCCGTACTGGAGGACGTTACCTTCGTGGATGGCGACAAGATGGTGCTCACCTACACCAAGGACAATTGCAGCCATGCCTACCTATATAATATAAAAGGTGAGAAACTCTCCGAGATCAAACTCCCAGGTGTGGGCAGTGCCAGCTTCAGTGGCAAGCGAGAGCGCAAGGAACTCTTCTATAGCTACACCTCTTATACCGTACCCACCACCATCTATCAGATGGATTTAACCTCGGGCAAGAGCAGCATATACAGTCAGCCGAAGGTCAACTTCAAGTTGAGCGACTATACCTCGGAGATGGCGTTCTACACCTCGAAGGACGGCACTCGCATCCCTATCTTCCTGACCTACAAGAAGGGCATGAAGAAGAACGGCAAGAACCCAGTCTTGATGTATGGCTATGGCGGTTTCAACATCACCTACCCTCCATCGTTCTCGGCGATGCGCATGCCATTCTTGGAGAACGGCGGCATCTATGCCTACGTGGTGCTCCGTGGCGGTGGCGAATATGGTGAGGACTGGCACTTGGCTGGTACCAAGATGCAGAAGCAGAATGTATTCGATGACTTCATCTCAGCTGGCGAATGGCTCATCAACAACAAGTATACCGACAAGAACCACCTCGCCATCCTCGGCGGAAGCAATGGCGGCTTGCTCGTGGGAGCCTGTGAGACCCAGCGTCCAGACCTCTTCAAGGTTTGCATTCCAGAGGTGGGAGTGATGGACATGCTGCGTTACCACAAGTTCACCATCGGTTGGAACTGGGCTCCTGATTACGGCACAAGTGCCGACAGCAAGGAGATGTTCGAATACTTGAAAGGTTACTCCCCTCTTCACAACATCAAGAAGGGCGTGCATTATCCAGCCACTTTGGTAACCACTGCCGACCACGACGACCGTGTGGTTCCAGCCCACAGCTTTAAGTTTGCTGCCACCATGCAGGAATGCCAGGGCGGCAATGCCCCTGTGCTCATCCGCATCGACTCGAAGGCAGGTCATGGTGGTGGCAAGCCACTGAGCAAGCAGGTGGAGGAAAATGCCGACATCTACGGTTTCCTGATGTATGAGATGGGAATGAAAATGAAATGATAATGAAATAAAAAAACATCATGCCTCTTATCGTGTCAGCATGATGTTTTTTCTTTGTCTCATATCATTTGTTACTATTCCTCGGTTCTCAGTGTTACCTCCCGATATTCATGCCCTGTAGCAGGCACAAACTTCTCCAAGAGATCTCGGAGGCGAAGTTTCAAGGTTGCCGTGTTTACACAAGGATGGCATCCGAAATACTCGGAATTTAGCAAGTCCTTGTCCACCACCAACAACACCTTATTGTCCTTGTCATTCATCAATCCCATCGGCGACACTGCACCCGGATGGATTCCAAGCAAATCGACCATGTGCTGTTCGTCGGCAAACGACAATCGGGCACATCCCAATTCTGCTGACAAATACTTCGTCTTGAAATGCTTGCCTCCAGGCAACATCAACAAATAGAACTGCGTTTGCTGTCGATTACAGAGAAACAGGTTCTTGCAGATGGGAGCCTCCTCCCCTATCACAATTTGTACCTCCTGACATTGCTCCATCGTAAAAGCCGCAGGATGACAAACCGTCTCATACACAATTCCCAACTTATCCAAGAAATCGTAAGTACCGATTTCCTTCTCACCTCTTCCCTCGTTGGAAGTAGGGCGACCTATATATCTTTCCATTATTTCTTCCTCTTCAGCAATTCATTCTTATCTATCACCACGAAGACGGTATCCAGTACTCTGCCTCTATCCGAAGCACCCACTCTCTTCAAAGGGTTGGCAAAGTCCTTGTCGAGCACGGTCACATCGTCCACGAAGTAATCGGTCTCGCCACGGTTGTTGAGTACATTCACGAAGCCCCATACCTCATGGTATCGGATTTTCAACTTCCATCCCTCTACCTGCGCTTGCTTCATCAGATTGATGAGCGAGTCTTGGTCGGATTTCTTCATGCGCTTGTTATTTTGTTCATCACTTATATATGTGCAAAATAAGGCTTTTTTGCCAAATATCTCAGGCGGCAATTAAAAGATTTATACATTTTTATCAATTAGCGATTGAAAACAAAAGTCTTTCTGCTTTTTGTTTCGTATTGCGTTCGGTTTGCATTATCTTTGCATAAGAATGTGGAATATCACATGTGAATTATGCATTGGCGTGAAACGATATTAAGGTCAAGCCTTTGGCTGTTGGTTGCCATAGCCATGCTCACCTCCTGCGGGCGTGGCGAGCCGGAGCGGTCTGTCTACTATTGGCAGACCACGCTGCGCGTCGATGCCGCCGAGCGTGCCTTCCTCGCGCGCCATGGGGTAGGGAAGGTCTATTGCCGCTATTTCGACGTGGTGCCTGGCGACGACGGGCCGCGACCCAACGCCACCATGGCATTTGATGGCACGTTCCCCAAGACGGTGGAGGTGGTGCCCGTGGTCTTCATCGTCAACGACTGCATGAGCCAGCCGCACGAGGGGTTGGCGGAGAAGATCCTGAGGCGTGTCCTGCAGATGAACGAGACCAACGACATGGCCGCTGCGAAGGAGATGCAGGTCGATTGCGACTGGACCATGACCACGCGCCAAGCCTTTTTCGCCTTTCTTGGCAGGCTCCGCGCGCTGTGCCACGACCGCGGCATGAAGCTCTCGGTCACCATACGCCTGCACCAGCTCTCGCAACCCGCGCCGCCTGCCGACCGTGGCGTGCTGATGATGTACAATACGGGCGACGTGACCAAGCTCGCCGTGCGCAAGCCCATCCTCGACATCAAGGACGTGATGCCATACGTGCGTTATCTCCGCGGCTATGGCTTGGACCTCTCCACGGCTTACCCGCTCTTCACCTGGCACGTGCTCTTCCGTGGGGGCAAATACGTGGGCATAATGCATGGCGACGACGACCTGCCCGTGTTGCCGGGCGACAGCGTTGCCGTGAGGCAGCCAGACCTAAGCGACATTCTCAAGGCGAAGAAGGCGGTGGACGACGCGAGGAGCTCCGCCAACCACGAGATCATACTCTACGACTTGAACCAAAAGAACATAAAACGATTCAGCTATGATAATTTTAAGACGATTTACAGGTAGCCTTGTCCTGATGCTGCTTGCCGCCACCGCCGCCCACGCGTGCGTGTCGGAAGCGCCTCGCCACAACAACTATCTTTTTTCCGTGTTCAACCGCTCGCTCATGGGCGACCGCTTCACCGACGCCACCGAGAAGTTCTGGCAACGATATGTAGGCAAGGCCGACTTGCCAAGCTATAGGTGGGGAGGCAACAATGAGGTGATGGCCAAGGCCAAGAAGCTGAAAGACGCGGAGATGCTGGCCTACTGCCGCAGGCTGAACAGCTATCTCGACAATTGCGTCAACTTCAACGCGTGGGACTATCCCACCAAGCAGCAGTTGGCGCGCCGCACGTCCACGCTCACCAACCTCTTGCAGGTGTCCAAGACCTACCAGGGCAAGCGCCTCCGTGCCCAATACAACCTCATGCGCATGCGCGCGCTTCTCGGCCTGAAGCGATACCAGGAAGGCATCACCTTCTGGAACACCACAGGCAAGCGCATGCAGCCAAGCGTGTATCGCGACATGGCGCGCAACATCTACGCCGGATGCCTGTGGCGCACGGGTAAGAAGAGCCAGGCGATAGAGACCTACGCTGAGCAGGAAGACTATCAGAGCCTGAAATACTGCGTGCGGGGCTATCGCAACCTCGCGGGCATACAGAAGGTGTATGCCGACAACCCCAACTCAGCCACGCTGCCATATCTCGTGCAAGACTTCGTGAACAACGTGCAGGAGACCATGGACGTGTATGGCGCGCGCCGCCTACCCTTTTCCACCAGCGAGGAGACAAAGGAGGGCCTCGACGAGTGGATGAAGGAGATAGATGCCAAGAACAT
>DAINOS010000008.1:0-31894 GCA_036743855.1 Prevotella sp.
TTGTTCGTGCCCATTATCATCACGGTCACGCCAGGGACATCAAGGCCGCTCTCGTCTTGCACACGGCCAGTCATCACGAACTCGTCGCCTTGACCAGCGGAGGCTGTCACCGTCTGCTTCTTGATGATGACATACTGCTTGTCGATGACATAGGTCAAGCCCGTGCCTTTAAGGATTTGGTCAAGGGCAACCTTGACATCGGTGGTGTTGATGGTCTGGTTGACCGTCACGCCATACACGTCGCCGTTGACATACTGTACTTTGTAGCCTGTGGCTTTCTCAAGTTTGGCGAGAACACTTGCCAGAGGCTCGTTCTTTGCCTCAATGACGATTCCCTGTTGTTGAGGCAAGGCCTGCACCGTGGCAGTGCCTGTCAACGATAGGAAAACCGCAAGGAGCAAAAAAGTGAATACTCTCTTCATACACTTAACGATTGTTGTTTTTAAAGATAATACACTAATAAATCGTAACAACAGTGAATCGGGTACCCCTAATCTTAAAATATTTTCAAGGAAATTAAACAAAAGCGTTTCAAGCATGGCACAAAAGACAATACACATTAATTATATATAAAAGGCTTAATCTTCCGGCAATCTGCAAGCGTAAAGGGAAAATTAACGATTTTAGCAACATTAATAAGCAAAAAAGCAGTAACTTTGCGCCAAATGTACATTCATAGATAAGAAATCATGGCAGAAGACGCATTCAAGAAGATTGTAAGTCATTGCAAGGAATATGGCTTTGTATTCCCAAGTTCAGAAATTTATCCCGAGGGTCTCGCGGCTGTTTACGACTACGGACCAAACGGCGTTGAGCTGAAAAACAACATAAAGAAATATTGGTGGGACTCCATGGTGCTGCTCCACAACAACATCGTGGGCATCGACGCTTCCATCTTCATGAACCCTACCGTGTGGAAGGCGAGCGGCCACGTTGACGCTTTCAACGACCCTCTCATCGACAACCGCGACTCGAAGAAGCGCTATCGCGCCGACAACCTCATAGAGGAGCAAATCGCGAAATACGAGGAGAAAATCGACAAGGAGGTGAAGAAAGCCGCCAAGAAGTTTGGCGACGCCTTCGACGAAAAGAAGTTCCGCGAGACGAATCCTCGCGTGCTCGAGCACCAGAAGAAGCGCGACGAGCTGCACGCGCGCTACACCGCGGCAATGCAGGGCCCAGACCTTGACGAGCTGAAGCAGATTATCCTCGACGAGGGCATCGTTGATCCCATCAGCGGCACAAAGAACTGGACTGACGTGCGCCAGTTCAACCTCATGTTCTCCACGGAGATTGGCTCCACGGCTGGCACGACAAACAAGATATACTTGCGCCCGGAGACGGCACAAGGCATATTTGTGAACTTCCTCAACGTCCAGCGCACAACACGCCAAAAGTTGCCTTTTGGCATCGCGCAGATTGGCAAGGCCTTCCGCAACGAGATCGTGGCACGCCAGTTCGTGTTCCGTATGCGCGAGTTTGAGCAGATGGAGATGCAGTTTTTCTGCCAGCCAGGCACTGAGATGCGCTGGTTTGAATACTGGAAGAAGGCTCGCCTGGCATGGCACGAGGCTTTGGGCATGGGCGATGAGAACTATCGTTACCACGACCACGAGAAGCTCGCTTTCTATGCCAACGCCGCTACCGACATCGAGTTCAAGATGCCATTCGGCTTCAAGGAGGTGGAGGGTATCCACAGCCGCACTAACTATGACCTCTCACAGCACGAGAAGTTCAGCGGCACGAAGATGCGCTATTTCGACCCAGAGAAAAACGAGAGCTACGTGCCTTACGACGTGGAGACGTCCATTGGCGTGGATCGTATGTTCCTCTCCGTCATGTGCCACGCCTATCAGGAGCAGAAGCTTGAGAATGGCTCCACACGTGTGGTTCTCTCCCTGCCAGAGGCTTTGGCTCCTATCAAGTGCGCCGTGTTGCCATTGGTCAACAAGGACGGACTGCCAGAGAAGGCACAAGAGATTCAAGACGAACTGAAGTTCCACTTCACCACGCACATCGACGCCAAGGACTCCATCGGCAAGCGTTATCGTCGCGAGGATGCCATCGGCACGCCTTACTGCGTTACCGTTGACGGCCAGACCTTGGAAGACAACACCGTGACGCTGCGTCACCGCGACACCATGGAACAGGAGCGCGTGAATGTCAATGAGTTGCGCGCCATCATAGAGGATCGCGTAAGCATCACCTCGCTTCTCAAGAAACTTGCCAAGGAAATCAAGGACTTGTAAGACAAGAACAAGCAAGCGCTTAATATATGCTGAATAAAACAGAAACATCAAGAGTGGGCATGAGAGCCATATCATTTGTGGCTCTCTGCCTATCCTCATTTCTTCTTCTGCTCGGCTCATGCTCTGAATCGGACAACACGGTAGAGGAGTACCCCGACTGGAAGAACACCAATACCACCTATTGGGATAAGCTCTACGCCGAGACGCAGACCAAGGTGAGCGGCGGCGACACCTCATGGAAAATGTACAAAAGCTATAGCATCGAGGATAGCTTGCAATCGCCAAATACAGACTATATCATCGTTAACGTGCTTACCGAAGGCAAAGGCTCGGGATGTCCGATATATTCCGATTCGGTGCGCGTGCGCTACACCGGTCAGCTCCTGCCTTCCACGTCTTATCCTCAAGGCTATGTCTTCGACACCACCAACAAGAATGGTGCCACAGCCACCACTGCCGGCGTTGCCGACATGAAGATAAGTGACCTCACGTCTGGCTTTGCCACCGCATTGCAACACATGCACATTGGCGACCAATGGGATGTGTACATTCCATGGACATTGGGCTACGGCGAGTCGGGCAGCAGTTCAATACCAGGATTCTCCGTGCTGAAATTCAAGATTCAACTCGTGGCTTACGCAAAGGCAGGGGCAAGCCTTCCGCCATTCAAGTAAGAATACATGGGGGTGATAACATCTTAGATTTCAAGAAGATTCTCATACAATAGACCATAAAACAGGATATGACCATAAAACAAATAAAGTCAAGGAGCAAAGGACTGTTGTGCTTCGTTCTTCTTCTCATCTGCACCACGGCGATAACGTCGTGCAGCGATGACGAGACATACGCCGACCAAGTGAAACGCGAGCGTAGCGCCATCAACGCCTACATCGCCGACTCTTCGGTGAACGTCATCTCCGAGGAGCAGTTTCGCAACCAGAACTACACGACCGACGTGTCGAAGAACCAGTTTGTGCTCTTCGAGTCGAGCGGTCTCTATATGCAGATCGTGAGGAAAGGCGCAGGCAAGCCTATTGCCTCGGGCGAGTCGGCTCGCATCCTTTGCCGCTACACCGAACGCAACTTGCTGACCGACTCCATACAAGCCAGCAACACCATATCGCCTTACTATTATCGCTACGTGGAGGTCATGAACGTGACCAACAACTCGGGCACGTTCTCTGGTAGCTTTGAACAGAAGACGAGCTTGATGTATCTTTTCTACAGTAGCACGGCCATTCCGAGCGGTTGGCTCGCAGCCTTGCCCTACGTCAACATTGGCAGGTATGTCAACGATGACGATGAGACGGCAAAGGTTCGACTCATAGTGCCGCACGACCTTGGGCAACAATATGCCACCTCTGGCGTATACCCATGTCTCTACGACATAACTTTCGAAAGAGGAATTTAACTTCTCATACAGGGGTCGGCCTTGTGCCGGCCCTTAATAATGTTCATAACCTTAGAATTAAATAAGACCATAAGAAAATGACTCTAATCAAATCAATTTCGGGTATTCGCGGAACGATAGGCGGTCACACTGGCGACACGCTTAATCCGCTCGACATCGTAAAGTTTACCACGGCCTACGCCACATTCATCCGCCGCAGCAAGCAGTCGGACAGCAACACCATCGTGGTGGGTCGCGACGCGCGCATTTCTGGCGAGATGGTGAAAAACGTGGTATGCGGCACGCTCATGGGAATGGGCTACGACGTGATAAACATTGGCCTCGCCACCACTCCAACTACGGAGCTTGCCGTAAGGATGAGCCACTCAGCCGGCGGCATAATCATCACCGCAAGCCACAACCCACGCCATTGGAACGCTCTGAAACTCCTCAACCAAGAGGGTGAGTTCTTGACAAAGGCCAACGGCAACGAGGTGCTCGCCATTGCCGAGAAAGAGGATTTCGAGTATGCCGATGTTGACCATCTCGGCAAATACACAGAGGACAACACGTATAACCAAAAGCATATCGACTCAGTGCTCAACCTCAAGCTCGTTGACACAGAGGCTATTCGCAACGCCCATTTCCACGTCTGCGTGGACTCTATCAACTCCGTAGGCGGCATCATCCTGCCACAGCTTCTCGATGCCTTAGGCGTGGAATACAAATTCTTGAACGGCACTCCAAACGGAGACTTCGCACACAACCCGGAGCCTTTGGAGAAGAACCTCGGTGGCATAATGTCGGAAGTGGCAAACGGAAGCTACGACCTTGGAATAGTAGTAGACCCAGACGTTGACCGCCTCGCGTTCATACAAGAGAATGGCAAGATGTATGGTGAGGAATACACCCTTGTAACCGTTGCCGACTACATTCTCGACCACGTGAAGGGCTCAACCGTGAGCAACCTCTCCTCCACGCGCGCCTTGCGCGACGTGACCGAAAAGCACGGCTGCCAGTATTTCGCAGCCGCCGTGGGCGAGGTCAACGTCACCACGAAGATGAAAGAGGTGAATGCCGTTATCGGTGGTGAAGGCAATGGCGGAGTGATTTATCCTGAAAGCCACTATGGTCGTGACGCATTGGTTGGCATCGCCCTCTTCCTCAGCTCAATGGCACAGAAAGGTTGCAAGGCATCGGAACTGCGCGCCTCTTTCCCCAATTACTTCATGGCAAAGAACCGCATCGACCTCACTCCTGGCGCCGACGTGGACGCTCTGCTTGCCAAGGTGAAAGCCAAGTTTGAAGGCCGTAGTGACGTTAAGGTTACTGACATCGACGGTGTGAAACTCGACTTCGCCGACTGCTGGGTTCATATGCGTAAGTCAAACACCGAACCCATCATCCGCATCTATTCCGAGGCCAAGACCATGGACGAGGCTCAGAAGATTGCCGAGAAAATGGCAGCGGAACTCAACTGACGAACAAACTTCTCTTAGGTACGCAAATACCTTTGATGGTCAATATTAATCAAGCCGGAACGCAAGCGTTTGCGTTCCGGCTTGTTTTTGTATAAACATAATCCATTGCGTGTTAGATTTCGAGAGGTCAACAAGAGCGAATGATAGAATGCAGGGAGCTGAATATTTCACAAGCATTAAACACTTAAGATAAAAATCACAAGCATTTATATCAAAACAGTTGAATATTTCTGGGGGAATATGATAGATTTGCATTAATTTTGTAAAAGTTAGATAGCAATACAGAAATCATAAAACAGTTTGGACTATGGCAAGAAAACTATACCCTATAGGAATACAGACGTTTGAGGAAATTCGCAAAAAGGATTTCCTATATATAGACAAGACGGAATACGTATACCGTATGACACACACCGACGGTAAGTATTTCTTCCTGAGCCGTCCCCGCAGGTTCGGCAAGTCGCTTCTGGTGTCTACATTCCAAAGCTATTTTGAGGGCAGAAAAGACCTGTTCAAGGGTCTTGCCATCGAAAGGCTGGAAAATGAGTGGAAAGAATATCCTGTCCTGCACTTTGACATGAGCCTTGGCAAGCACATGGAAAGGGAACAGCTAAACCGCTACCTTCTTTATATATTGAAAGATAATGAAGATCGCTTTGGCGTGACCTGTGATTCCACTGACCCTAACGTAAGGCTTTTTAACCTGATAAAGACAGTTTCAGACAACACAGGCAAGCAAGTAGTGGTTCTTATCGATGAATATGACGCACCGCTGCTCGATGTTGTGCATGAGCGAGAGAGCCTTAATATACTGCGCGACACAATGCGTAATTTCTACAGCCCTTTAAAAGGTTGCGAAGCCATGCTCCGCTTCGTTTTCCTAACTGGTATAACAAAGTTCTCACAGCTCAGTATCTTCAGCGAACTGAACAACATCAAGAACGTAAGCATGGACGAGCCTTACGCCGGCATTTGCGGCATAACAAAAGACGAGCTTTTGAGCCAAATGAGCAACGACATAGATGAGCTCGCCATGAAGCTGAAGATAACCAAAGAAGAAACAGTGCACAAGCTGAAGGATCACTACGACGGCTACCACTTCTGCTGGCCTTCACCCGACGTGTTCAACCCATACAGTTTGCTCAACTGCTTTGCCGATGGAAAGTTGGGGGCATACTGGTTTGGCTCCGGAACGCCAACATATCTTATCAATATGATGAGGAAATTCAACGTCTTGCCGAGTTCGCTGAAACCCAAGTTTGCAAAGGCTTCCGCGTTTGATGCCCCAACGGAGAGCTTGAAAACGATAACACCCCTCATGTATCAAAGTGGATACATCACGATAAAAGGATATGACGCTGAAGCAGACCTCTATACACTCGACTTGCCAAACAAGGAAATAAGAATAGGGCTCTTTGAAAGCTTGCTGCCAAATTACCTGGAAGAATATGCCGAAGAAGGTGACGTGACCATAGCACAACTGTCCGTACTGTTAAAACATGGGCAGGTGGAAGACGGTTTGCAGCTACTTGCCGACTTCCTTGCCACCGTGCCATATTGCGACAACACCAACTATGAGGGTCACTACCAGCAAACGCTCTATATCATCTTCGCCTTGCTCACAAGCTACAACATCAGCGTGGAGCAACACACGGCGAAAGGAAGGATAGACATCACGGTGGAGACGGCAAATACCATCTACGTGATGGAATTGAAGTTCAACAAGTCTGTGGAAGACGCGTTAAACCAAATCAACGCCAACCATTATGCCGATACTTTCAAGCTCAAAGGTAAGAAGATAGTGAAGGTAGGCATGAACTTCTCACTGAGAGATGGCGTGAACTGCCTTGAATGGAAGATAGATGAGTGAAAACTAAAACACACGCAAAAAAAGAGCGACCCGAAAGAGTCGCTCCTTTTTTATTGTTATCGCCAAATGTGATGGCGAGATAATCTCAATTATTTAGACTGGGATGTCCTTGTTCACGTTCTTTGAGAGGAACGCGGCATAGCAGAACATGTAGACCACTGCAATCAGAGGCACGATGTAGGAAAGCATGTAATTGAGCGTAGCGTCAGCCACGGCGTTCTGGATGAGGGGCAGCACGCCACCGCCTACAACCATCATCATGAAGATGCCGCTTGCCTTCTCGGTGTACTTGCCCAAGCCCTCAGTGGCGAGGTTGAAGATTGACGACCACATGATGGAAGTGCAGAGACCGCAGAACACGAGGAGAATGGCACCAAGCGGCAATGTCACGACCTGGAAATTTGAACCGGTGAACACTGGCAGAGAGCCCGTGATGGTCTTCGGGAGGAACATGGCCAAGAGGATGAGAATCGTGGCAGCGCCTGTTGTGGTCAACATCATGGCGCGGCTCGATACCTTGGAGGCGATAAAACTTGAGATAAGACGACCCACGAGCATCAAGAGCCAATATGTGCCAGCGGCGAAGCCAGCCACGGCAACAGCCTGAACTGTTGGGTTGAGACCCATCACGCCAGCGCCGTTTGCTGATGTATCAGAGATGTAGAAGTTCAAAGTGCCAGGGATGCCGCACTCCACGCCCACATACACGAAGATAGCGATAACGCCAAACGTGAAATGACGGAAAGCGAAAGGAGTGTGCTCAAACTTGGTGTTGCCCTCCATTTGCTTCGGGTTCTCGATAGGCACGAAGAGAAGCACGAAGAACGTCACGAGGAACACGCCCATGGCCATGTAGAGCACGAGGTTGACATCGCTCATCGCGGTGTCCTTGGTCACTGTGCCGATGAGTGCACCCACGAGCATAGGAGTCATGGTGCCAAGCAGGGAGTTGAATGTTCCGCCGATGAGGTTGAGCTGGTTACCACGGTTGCCGCCACCGCCAAGCTGGTTAAGCATCGGGTTGACGACAGTGTTGAGCATACAAACGGAGAAACCAGAGATAAAGGCACCGATGAGGTAGATGATGAAGCCCGTCATGCCCTCAGAGAAGCCTGAGAGGAACTGGACGAGCACGCCGAAGAAACCAAAGGCTATGCCAAGGAGAGCGGTCTTCTTGTAGCCGATCTTCGTGAGCAAGTTGCCGGCGGGAATACCCATGAACAGGTATGCGAAGAAGTTCATGAAGTTACCCATCATGCCGAGCATATTGCTACCGCCAATCATGGGCTGGTTCTTCCAGATGACGCCGATAGGCGCTGCGAGGTTGGTCACGAAGGAAATCATTCCGAAGAGGAAGATACATGCCACGATGGCGATGGCGCGACCGTTGGTGTTTGTTTTTGCCATTATGATATAAGTTTATAGTTAATTAGTTTTTAAAAGAGTTTATTGGGATATACGCCCTCGTCCACGAGTTTCTGTATCTTGGCGACAACGCCTGGACGGTCGGCGGAATAAGTCACGCCAAACCACTTCGACGTAGTGTCGAGCACCTCGCAAGTGGCCTTGCCGCTCTTGATGAGCTTGTCCACGACCCAAGGAATGAGGTATTCAGCCTTAGGATTGGCCTTTGTTGATGGCAGGTCGAGGAACTCCTTGAAGAGCTTTTCCGAATAGTCGAAATACTCAGGCGTGAAACCCCAAACGTTCATCGACACAGGCGTGTTGTCGCCTGTCGTCACCCATTGGCCATTGTCGTCCTTGTAGCTCACCTTGCCCTCGGCATTGCGGAGAATCTCGGTGCGCTCCACGCACGACGTGAGGTGGTTGTTCTCGTCCTTCTCGCATACGCCACGGCTCACGCTGCCATTGTCCGACAGGGTGTTGGCCACACGGAAGCCCACCATGGCATACTTGCCATTGCTGCCCTCGGGAAGCTCAGAGAGGAACTTGCCGATAACCTTGAAGCAGTCGCGATTGTAGAAGTCATCGCAATTGATCACGCAGAAAGGCTCCTTGATGACATCTTTCGCCATCATCACGGCGTGGTTGGTACCCCAAGGCTTCGTGCGACCATCGGGGACGCTGTAGCCCTCAGGAATCTTGTCGAGACTCTGGAAAACTATCTCGCATGGGATATGACCCTCATACTTTGAGAGGATCTTCTCACGGAAATCTTGCTCAAAGTCTTTGCGGATAACCCATACAATCTTTCCAAAACCAGCCTGAATGGCATCGTAGATACTATAATCCATTATAGTCTCACCGTTAGGACCCAGTCCGTCAAGTTGTTTCAAACCACCATAACGGCTACCCATGCCGGCAGCCAATAATAATAATGTAGGTTTCATAAATCCGTATTTTTTAATGATTGGTTCTTATTAGTCTTACCAATATGCAAAGATACCCTTTTTATGTGACACATTCATAAAATAACACTAAAATTTTGTACTTTTGTAACACTAAAAGGAATATAGCCTCATGCCAATTACAGAAATACACAGTTTAGACACCCCAGGAGTGGCCGTCTACCACCGTTTGACCGACCATCAGCTCCGCAACCGACTCCACCCCGACGATGGTGTGGTGATAGCCGAGAGCCCAAAGGTCATCAACGTGGCTCTCGACGAGGGTCTCCAGCCCATTTCCTTGCTTTGCGAGGCGCGCCACATAGAGGGCGATGCCGCCAGCATAATAAGCCGTTGTGGAGACATACCGGTATATACAGGCAGCCGTGAGCTTCTCGCCTCGCTCACCGGCTACACGCTGACCCGTGGCGTGCTTTGCGCCATGCGTCGGCCTCAGCAGCCCACGTGGCAGGAGCTGTGCGAGGAGTCGCGACGCATGGTGGTCATCAACGCCGTGTGCGACACCACCAACATCGGTGCCATCTTTCGCTCTGCCGCCGCCCTTGGCATCGATGGCGCGCTGCTCACCACCGACAGTTGCGACCCCTTCAACCGCCGCGCCGTGAGGGTATCCATGGGCACGGTGTTCAAGTTGCCATGGGCATGGCTCGATGCCCCACTCCACT
Organism: Prevotella sp.; assembly: GCA_036743855.1. GTDB lineage: Bacteria > Bacteroidota > Bacteroidia > Bacteroidales > Bacteroidaceae > Prevotella. Next base: position 10,025 of record DAINOS010000008.1, read on the forward strand.
CTCTCCACGACCATGGCTTCAAGACAGTGGCAATGGCATTGCGCCACGACAGCGTCACCCTCGATGACCCGAGGCTTAAAGCTGAGCCAAGGCTCGCCATCGTGATGGGCACAGAGGGCGACGGACTGCCGACTGAAGCCATCGACGGTGCCGACTACGTGGTCAAGATTCCCATGGCGCGAGGTGTCGACTCGCTGAATGTGGCAGCCGCCTCAGCAGTAGCGTTTTGGGAGCTCAGCGCAAGGCCGTCGGCTTCACGGTTGAATCGCGACGCGATTCAACCGTGAAGCCGACGCGATACAAGCGTAAAGCCGACGCGATTCAAGCGTAAAGCCGATGGGGTAATATTTATATCGCAAAAACCTTATTTCAGTTTTGCAAAACCGCACAAAAACACTATCTTTGCAACATAGACCAAATCCTGAAAAACAATGGCAGAACAGAACGACAGAAGATTACCCGTTGGCATCCAGTCTTTCTACGAAATCAGGGAAAACGGATACGTGTATGTTGACAAGACCGACTTGATATGGAATCTTGCCAACAAGGGAAAGAAATACAACTACCTGAGTCGTCCGCGACGCTTCGGCAAGTCGGTGCTCGTAGACACCCTCCAGGCTTATTTCGAGGGTGAGAAGCGTCTTTTCGAGGGCTTGCGGATAATGGATTTGGAAAAGGACTGGACAAGACGTCCCGTCGTGCGGCTTGACATGAGCCGCGCGGGAGCCGAGCCCAATACATTGCGCTCATATCTTGACAACCGCTTTGGCGAGTATGAAGAAGAATATGGCATAACCCCTAAGGCAACAGCCAGTCTTGCCGACCGGTTCCACGGCATTATTTCCGCCGCCTACAAGAAAACGGGGCTGCAAGTGGCGATACTCATCGACGAGTACGACTCGCCCCTTCAGCACTCGTGGCTCACTCCCGAGCACGATGCCTGCACGGCTATCTATCGTGAAGTGTTCGCCATACTGAAGGCCGACGACTACTACGAGAAGTTCGTGTTCATCACGGGCATCACCAAGTTCACGCAGATTTCGCTTTTCTCCGTGCTCAACAACCTGAGCAACATCAGCTTCGACGGGCAGTTTGCCCCACTGTGCGGCATCACCCAGCAGGAAATGACGGACAACTTCATGCCCGAGATTGAGGCTATGGGCAAGCATAACGGATGGTCAACGGAGGAGGCCATAGGGCAACTGAAGGCCAATTACGACGGCTACCATTTCAGCCGTCACAACATGGTGGACGTGTTCAATCCGTTCAGCCTCATCAATGCCTTGTCGGATGGAGAGATAAAAAACTATTGGGCATCATCCGGTGCCACGTCACTGCTCCCGAAATTTGTCAGCGACATGGAGATACGGCTCAAGGACTTTGACAATTGCGCGTTGATAAGTCCTGTAATCGAGACCTCAGACGTGACTGGAGGCGGCGCCGAGCTGTTTCTCTACCAGTCGGGCTACCTCACCATCAAGGGCTACATGAACGGACTCTATCTCCTCGGCATTCCAAACCATGAGGTGCGTCAGGCCCTCTACGAAACCGTGCTGCCAGCTTTGGCCATGCGTCGCGCGGGCGACATACAGTCGACGCAGGCATTCCTTTACATGAACCTGATGCTTGGCAACGTGGACGAGGCAAAGAAATACTTGAAGGCACTGGTTGCCGACGTGCCATACAGCAACAAGAAACTCGCCTCGATGGACATGGAGGAACGCTATCGCTTGATAATGAGCACTATATTCAATGCCATCGGCTGTCGCGTGGAAGTGGAGAAGATGATTTCCACTGGCAGGATAGACATGGTGGTTGAGCTGCATGGCAATGTCTACGTGATGGAGCTGAAACTCACGAAGAATGGCGGCATCGCCGCCGCGGAGCGTCAGATACGCGACAACCGCTATGCCGAGCCTTTCAAGACCCCTGGCCACAAGGTTTTCGCGCTCGCCGTGGAACTCGACGACATGGGCAAGGGACTGATAGACTGGAAACTGGTGGAAGCGTGAAGAATATTCATGCAAGCTTTTAAATACAAATCACAACCGCATGGACCTAAAACATAACATAATAGAGTATGTTAATTGCTGCGTTGGTGCCTTCGCCAATCGCTTTCAATTACCAATGGCGCAAGCCTATGCTTACTTGCGTAGATTCAAGGGCATAGATTTTCTGATAGATTGCTATGCAGCCGAGCACACTCTCTCCATAGAAGATGCCGTGGAGGACATTACCAAACTATGTCAAAAACATGGAGGACGTTTGGCATGTTGACATTGTATCATGGCAGTAATGTCGTCATCGACAAGATTGACTTGTCACGTTCAAGACGTGGCAAGGACTTTGGCTGCGGTTTTTATCTGAACCCAGACAAGTCGCAAGCCATGGAAATGGCAGTCAGGACATCTAAACGAATGATGGAGGGAACACCAGTTGTAAATACTTATCTATTTGATGATTCCCTTTTGACTGAAGGTTCCCCCTTGTCTGTGAAAATATTCCCTGGATATTCAATAGAATGGGCAGAGTTCATCTTAAAGAACAGAAGAAACACAAGTGACAAGCCTATACATTCTTACGACATTGTAATAGGCCCTATCGCAAACGACACAGTAGGACTTCAAATGCGCCGTTTCATTCAAGGGTACATAAGTATAGAAAAGATGATTGAGGAATTACGCTTCAACAAGCCTTCCATCCAGTATTTTTTCGGAACCGAAAATGCCATTAGACAATTAAAGAAGATTTAGTCATGAGTGAAGACATACAGTTTCAAATAGAATGTCTTTCCACCGAATTGGTGGAAATGCTGATGCGCGAATATGGTTGGGATTTAAAGGAAGCACTCGACGAATTGTATTCCTCCGAGACATACAAGCGACTTTGCGACCCCACGTGCGGATTATATTACGAGGGGGCCGTATATGTGTTTTCTTATTTAGAAAACGAAATAGAAACAGGGGTTGTCAAATAGGACTTCCACACAAGAATAGAACCTCACCCTTCCTCATTTCTTTTTACCGTCCTTCTGCTTGCGTCTTCCGAAGGTGAAGAGCTCGCGAAGGCTGCCAAAGTCTTTTTTCAAGATGAATCCCACGCCTTGGGTGTTGAGCGAGTTGCGCGTGAAATAGCGGTCGTTGGTCTGATTGTAGACGTGCACGCTGAAGTTGCCGTTGGGGAATATGAGGTAGCGCAAGTCGAAGTCGCCGATAAACGACGTGGTGGCATTGGCGTTGTCGCGATAACCAAACTGCCCATTGAAAATGAGGCGGTTGTTGAGTAAGTTGCCACTGAACAACCCCTCATACTCAGCATTGTTGAAACCCTCGTCGCCCGTGGATATGTTGGCGCCGAAGTTCCAGTTGTTGCTCTTCATCACGCTCCCCAGCACGTTGTTGATTTGTTGGCTCAGCGTGCCGCTCAGCAAGCTCTGCATGGCAAGTGAAGTTTGGTTCATGCCCTGCGTGCTGGCATTGTTGTTACCACGGGAATAGAACCTGCCCACGGCAAGCAGGTAGAGCACCTGTTGGTTCATCTCCTCCTCGCCATTGATGAGACTGTAGATCATCTGCTTGGTGTCTGAGCTCATCGTTGGGAAATCGAGGTCGAAAGCCACGCGCGGAGCCTCAGGCGTGCCGGTGATGTTCATTATGCAGTTGGCCTTCACGTTGTTCGACGAGAAGCTGCGCCCCACCTGCAGGTCGGAGAGGCTAACGGAAGCTATCGGGTACACCGCCTTGAGCTTGAGCAGCGCGGCGAACGGGTCGCCACCGAAAGTGATGGTTCCGCCTTGCGTGAAGTTGAAGACCTTTGTTATTATGTTCTGCACGGTGATGCGGTACACGCCTTTGTCCACCGTGTAAGTGCCGAAGATGTCGAGTCCGCCCTTATTAAAATATGTGGCGCGCAACGTGCCGTTACCATTGAGCGTGATATAATCGCCCGATGCCTTGTCGGTGATAAGCCGCATGGTGGCATTGGGGTTGACGTTTATCAGGAAGTTGAGGTGAATGTCGGTAGGTATGTCTGGCACGTCGGCGGAGTCGGCCACAGCCACTGAATCGTGGCGAGCAGCCATGGCGTCGCGGTCGTGCCATGTTATGAAGTCCTGCGTAGAAGCCGACGACGTGCTCGTGATGTCATAGACCACCTCGGAACCCTTTGTGGGCGTGACTTTGATGTTTACATCAAGCGTGCCTGGTCGACTTCTCAACGTGGCATCGCCCGTTCCGAACACCTTGCCGTAGAAATTGCTGCCGTCAGAGCCATTGGTGTTGAACGCCAACAGGTGGTCGGCATGGGCGGTGATGTCGGTGGTGATATGACTGATGTGCTGGTGGTGAATGGCACCGGTGACAAGTCCTCGGTTGCCATACTCATCGATGATGGTGTCGCCAGGTAGCTGTATCTCGTTCTCGATGAAGTGCACCTTTCCACGTTTCACTAAATAGCGCACCCCTGTGGGCTTTATTGTCATGGCGCCATCGGTAACGATGTCGCCAGTGAGGTTGAGCTTGCTCAGGTCGCCCCACAGCGTCAGCTCTCCGTTGCCTCGAAGGTCAACGTCGCTCAGGAAACTGGAGCAAAGCGTGCCCAGGAACTCGGCGCGCGTGTTGTCGAGCTTCATGTCCAAGTCTATGTAATGGCGTTTAGTGGAGACGTAGCCATTGATGAAAGTGTTTGAGGGTATAGGTCCCGAAGCCTCTTGAATGGTGTCGCGAGCAATGCCGTTGATGTTTATCTGGCCCTCGCTAAGTTTCCATCCCACGTTGGCGAAGAGCGTGCCGAGCCGTCCCTCTATGAGCTTGAAGCCGTCGACACGCAAGGCGGCATTGACATCAGGACTGGCAAAGAGACCTTTCACGCTCGCCTCACCCGACGCCGCCCCACTGAACTCCACCGAATGGAAGTTGACGAGGTTGAGCAGGTAGCTCACGTTGACGTTTGACAGACGGGCGGTGAGCGAGTCCTTGCTGTTGTCGGAGCCTGTGCCCGACACGAGTATTCGCTGCGAGCCACTGCTTATGGCGAAGTCGTGAACCTCAAGGTGGTTCTTGCTGTAAAGCACGGTAGACGGGTGCACCTCAAACAGCGTGTCGCCGACATGGAATTGCGACTTGGCGAAATTGACGAGGGCGAGCGTCTTGCCGGCTGGTGTCTTACGGAATGCCACGTCAGCACCCAACGCCCCGCGGAGTCGTTGCGCCTTGGCATGATTGTCGAGCGAGACGTGAGCCGTGATGCGGTCGAAGCCCGCCGAGACGTTCAGCCCAATGTCGGTGCCCACCTTGTCATCGCGCATATTGGTGAAGCCTCCATCCACGGACAGCAAGCCACCCACCGTGCGCACGGTGGCGCTGACGCGCTTGAAGTGGCGGTCGCCCCAAACCACGTCGGGAGCGGAGAGGTCTGCGTCGAGCGAAGTTCCGTCCCTGCCGAAGGAGGCGCGCACAGATACGGTGTCGAGGATGTCGAGTGGCATATTGAGGAATGGCCGCGCCCAATTGCTGTTGGAGAGGCGAGCCACGAAGCTCACGTTGCCGGTGTTGATTGGACGATAGCGGAACGGCGCGAGATTGGTGATGCCTGGCAACTTCTTCACGATGACGTTTTCTATCGCCTGAGGCAAGGCTGCATAGTCGAACTTGCCATAGACTGCCGCCATGCCAAAGTCGCTGTGCATGAGCAGGTAATGTCCCTGCTTGGAGTGGCCGGCGCGCAGCCTCAACGAGTCGAGCACATAGTTGTCGTCGCCTTGCCGCATCACGAAATTGCCCAACCGCAGATAGCCATCAGCGGTGTTGATGTCGCGACCGTGGAAGTTGGCGTCGACCGTTCCACTATAAGTGGCCTTGGCCAGGCGACCATCGAGCAGGCGCAAAGCCGAAGGCAGGAAATGGTTGACCGTGCCTTTGACCTTCACGACCTTGTCCATGCCTGTGAGCTTGGCACCACCATCGAGCGACAGGCTGATGTTGGGGTCGTCGATGCTCACGCGCCCCTCTGCCATGCCGTCGGCGAAAGTGGCATTGAGCGATATGTTGCGATAAGCGTAATCGTTGTAGTCGAACCGCCTTACGTCTCCCTTGAGTTCAAAACGTTTTGTCGTGAGGTCTCCGCTGCCAATGACATCAGCGGCGAGCGTGCCAAAATGTTGATTGGCAAGTGCTTCCTTGAGGTTGAAAGCGTCGGTGGCTATGTGTCCGCCAATGCGTTGACCGCGCTTGTCGACATCGAGCACGGCAGCTCCGGCGCCCGTGCGCAGTCTCCCCTTGGCGCGAAGGTCTTGCCCACTGCCAGATGCCGTGCCATTGAAAGCGATGTCGCCCAATCGCGTCACCACATCCGGCACTTTGCCCGCGAAATATTTCACGACGTTGGCATTGGCATGAAATTGCCTCACGTCGGCATGCCACCTCATGGGCTTGCCCGTCAAGAGCCACCCCACGGCGGAGAGGCGAAGGTCGGAAGGCTTGTTGAAGTCATGGTATCCGGCGTATCGCGGCATGGCTATTTCGAGTTGCGACAACGAGACACGCCGCCCCTTGCCACGAGCCGCGAGCTTGAGGAGAACAGGCCTGTTGATTGAAGCAAGCATGGGGGCGAAGGCGCGGAAATCGCAAGGATTCACCCGTGACGGCGCCAAGGTGAAGGCAAAGGAGCGCGAGCCCTTGCCAGAGCTTGCCTCTACATGGGGGATAAGTATCTCAGTGCCAGGCAGGGACAATGAGAAATTGTCGATGGCAACGGATGTCTTTGTCGCCATGGCCTTGAAAGAGAGCGAGCGGATGTCGAGGCCCGTGGCCTCGCGTAGCGACAACTTCTTCAGGTAAGCATGATAAGTGTTGCCTTCAACAATGTCGAAGACGATGTGAGAGCTTATCTCGGATATGCTCATGTGGTTGATGTCGAATGTCTTTAGGCGCGGCTTGTCCCATTGGTCCCAAGCCACCTTGCCATGGCGTATGATGAGACTGTTGATGGCAAGGTTGAGGCGCGACTTATGCGTGGTGTCCTTAGAGGCGAGGGAGTCGAGAACGAACTGGAAGTTGGGCTTCGACGCGGCGTTTTCCTTATAAAGGTTTAACTTCGGGGTGAACACTTGCGCCGAGGTGATGGTAATCTTGCCTTGTGCCAAATCGGTATAGCTGAACTTGGCCGAAAGGCGCGATGCCCACAGCATTCGCTTGCCACGCTTGTCGAGCATGGCCACGTCGTCGATGATAAGGCGATTGAAGATGCCCACGTCTACCCTGCCAACCGACACTGGCGTACCAAATTTCTTGGACATGGCAGACGCCACGACAGTGCCCAAAGCCGACTGGACCACAGGGACACGCACCATGACCATCACGACAAGGCAGAGCCCCACCGCAAGCCATACGAGATAATTTATTATTCGCCTTAGCTTCTTCAATAGAAACAGATATGTAATGCTGAAGTTAACTTCATGCAAAATTAAGGAAAAAATAGTCCTTATAAAAGAAAAAGACAGACGATTTATATTAATTGGCACAAAAATTTATTAAATTTGCACGCAAAGTACACCAAAAAATCTTTTTATCTGTTCTATGGCAAATGTAATTAAGTTGCGTAAAGGCTTAGACATTAACCTGGCAGGAAAAGCCGTGAAGGAGAAAGTGGCTATGCCACAATCCACCCTTTTTGGCCTTTCCCCGTCGTCTTTTCCTGGCATCACTCCCAAGTTGGCGGTAAAGGAAGGCGACCACGTGCTCGCCGGAGAGCCACTGTTCGTGAGCAAGCAATGCCAAGAGTTAGGCTTTGCGTCTCCTGTCAGCGGCACCGTGAAGGCCGTGGTGAGAGGAGCCCGACGCAAGGTCCTCATGGTTACAGTCGAGGCTGACCCAACCCAACAAGCTCACGACTACGGCAAGGCGGATGTCACCGCCCTTGACGGTGAAGCCGTGAAAAACAAGCTCCTGGAAGCTGGCATTTTCGGGTATATCAACCAACTGCCTTATGGCATCGTGGCAAGCCCACAGACACGGCCCGACGGCATTTTCGTTTCAGCCCTGCGCGACATGCCTCTGGCTTGCGACTTCGAGGTGGAGCTCCAAGGCAATGAGGAAGCGTTCAAGACTGGTCTCAAGGCGTTGGCTCGCATCGCTACCGTGCATCTCGGCACTGGAGCGAAGCAAACGGCACAAGTTCTGACAAGCGTGGAGGACGTGGATCTCAACGTCTTCGACGGTCCATGCCCAGCAGGAAACGTTGACGTGCAAATAAACCACGTCGCCCCGATGAGCAAGGACAAGACCGTGTGGACAGTGGACCCGACAGCCGTGATTTTCATTGGCCGCCTGTTCCTGACCGGAAAGGTTGACCTGACACGGACAATAGCCGTGGCTGGAAGTCGCGTGAAAGCCCCATCCTATACCGACGTGAAGGTTGGCACGCCACTCAAGGACATTCTCGCCGGAAGACTGGAAAAGACAGGTCACTCGCGAATCATCAACGGCAACCCGCTCACCGGAACGAAAGACAGCATCGATGGATTCCTCGGCGCGCACACGTCGGAGGTGACGGTGATACCGGAAGGCGACGACATCGACGAGACGCTCGGCTGGATTCTCCCACGCACGAAGCAGTTCTCGGTAAACCGCAGTTATTTCTCGTGGCTCTTCGGAAAGAAGAAAACCTACGACCTCGACGCACGCGTCAAGGGCAGTGAGCGCCACATGATAATGAGCGGAGAATACGACAAGGTGCTGCCAATGGACATCTATGCCGAATATCTCATCAAGGCCATCATCGCCGGCGACATAGACAAGCAAGAGCAACTCGGCATCTACGAGGTGACTCCCGAGGATTTCGCCCTCGCCGAGTTCGTGGACAGCTCCAAGTTGCCATTGCAGCGACTGGTGCGCGAAGGTCTCGACACCTTGAGAAAAGAGAACGCGTAAGCCAGCAGGCAATGCCTGAGAAGCCACATTCTTTCAACATTAATCATACAATCCAATATCAATCCAATATTTGGAATGAACGCAATAAAAAAATATTTCGATAAGATACGGCCCAACTTTGAGGACGGCGGCAAGTTGCACGCCCTGAGAAGTGTGTACGAAGGATTCGAGTCGTTCCTTTTCGTACCCAACACCACGTCAACGAGCGGTGTCTCCATCCACGACTCCATCGACTCGAAGCGCATAATGAGCTTCGTGGTCATAGCGTTGATACCAGCCCTGCTCTTTGGTATGTACAACGTGGGCTATCAAAACTATCTCGCCGCCGGCACGCTCGCCACGGCATCATTCTGGAGCATCTTCGGCTTCGGCTTCCTCGCCGTGCTGCCCAAGATTCTCGTGAGCTATGTCGTCGGCCTGGGCATTGAGTTCGCATGGGCGCAATGGAAGGGCGAGGAAATCCAGGAAGGATACCTCGTGTCGGGCATCATCATCCCGCTCATCATCCCCGTGACCACGCCGTTGTGGATTCTCGCGCTGGCATGCGCCTTCGCCGTGATTTTCTGCAAGGAAATCTTCGGAGGCACCGGCATGAACATCTTCAACGTGGCAATCGGCGCGCGCATGTTCCTCTTCTTCTCTTATCCATCAAGGATGACAGGCGACGCGGTCTGGGTGGCCAACCACAGCATCTTCGGCTTGGGCAATACCTTGCCCGACACGTTCACCATGGCAACGCCACTGGCACACCTGGCGCAAGGCACGTCCCTTGGCGTGTCCCCATGCGACATGATAACTGGATTGATGCCTGGCTCAATAGGCGAGACTTCGGTCATAGCCATAGCCATAGGCGCCATCATCCTGCTTTGGACGGGCATTGCGAGCTGGAAGACCATGCTGAGCGTGTTTGTCGGCGGTTCCGTCATGGGAGCCATCTTCCATGCCACGGGAGCCTCATCCATTGAGTGGTGGGAGCAACTCATCCTTGGTGGTTTCTGCTTCGGAGCCGTATTCATGGCAACAGACCCCGTGACCTCAGCCAGGACGGAGACCGGCAAGTGGATTTACGGATTCATCGTGGGCGCAATGGCCATCATCGTGCGCGTGAAGAACCAAGGTTATCCCGAGGGCATGATGCTCGCCATATTCTTTGGCAACATGATTGCTCCGCTCATCGACTATTGTGTCGTTGAGTGCAACATCTCAAAACGAGCCAAGCGCAGCAAGGTTTCTGAATTAAAAGCATAAGGAAATGAAAACGAACAGCAATTCATATACCATTATCTACTCGGCTGTCATCGTCGTGGTAGTGGCATTTCTCCTTGCCTTCGTCTATCAGGCGTTAAAGCCAATGCAAACGGCCAACGAAGCCCTGGCAAAGAAAAAGCAAATACTCTACAGCCTCAACATTCGCGGTCTCGACGACAAGGACGCGGAAGCCAAATACAAGGAAGTAGTGAAATCGGAGAAGACCGTTGACGGCAGCGAGATGTTCGTGTGCGACATCGACGGGAAGCCAAAGTATGTATTCTCCATGACCGGGAATGGTCTTTGGGGAGGCATAAGCGGATACGTATCAGTGAACGACGACAAGACGACCGTCTACGGCGCTTATTTCAACCACGAGAGCGAGACCGCCGGACTTGGAGCCGAAATCAAGGACAACCAAAAATGGCAAGAGAAATTCCAAGGGAAGAAGCTCTTCAAGGACGGGGATCGCAGCTCCATCGCCTTGTCGGTAAACAAGGAAGTGACGGACCCATCCACGCAGGTCGACGCAGTGACTGGTGCCACGCTCACCTCAAACGGTGTGGCCAACATGCTTCACGATGGACTTGGGAAGTTCCTGAAGTTCCTCAACAGCAAATAATTTTCCACGGAACGAATAAATTATAGAATCATGAGTTTATTTTCAAAACAAAATAAGGCGGCATTCACTGAGCCACTGCACCTGAACAACCCCATCATGGTGCAGGTGCTCGGCATCTGCAGTGCCCTTGCCGTAACTTCACAGCTCAAGCCAGCCATCGTGATGGGACTTGCCGTAACAGTCATCACGGCATTTTCCAACGTCATCATCTCCCTCATCCGCAAGACCATACCAATGCGCATCCGCATCATCGTGCAACTCGTTGTCGTGGCGGCATTGGTGACCATCGTCAACCAGGTGCTCGGGGCTTTCGCCTACGATGTCAGCGTGCAACTGAGCGTGTATGTCGGACTGATAATCACCAACTGTATCCTCATGGGCCGTCTGGAGGCTTTCGCCATGATGAATAAGCCTTGGCCTTCTTTCCTCGACGGAATAGGCAACGGTCTTGGCTATGCCGCGATACTCATTATCGTGGGAGCTTTCCGCGAGTTCTTCGGCAGGGGATCGCTCCTCGGGTTCCAAATCATCCCACAAGGAGCTTATGACCTCGGCTATATCAACAATGGCATGATGACCATGTCGTGCACGGCTCTTATCCTCATAGGCTGCATCATTTGGGTCAACAGGGCTTTCTTTGTTAAAGACGAAAAGAAGTAATAAGAAATGGAACACGCTATAGCATTACTCTGCAGGTCTATCTTCGTAGACAACATGATTTTCGCTTACTTCCTCGGTATGTGCTCATACCTGGCAGTGAGCAAAAATGTCAAGACCTCTCTCGGATTGGGTCTTGCCGTGACTTTCGTGCTCGTAATCACTGAGCCTATCAACTATCTCTTGCAGGTTTACGTACTTGGTCCCGACTGTTTGGTCAAAGGTGTAGACCTCAGCTATTTGAGCTTCATCCTCTTCATTGCCATCATCGCCGGAATAGTGCAGCTCGTGGAAATGGCCGTTGAGAAGTTCTCGCCTTCGCTCTACGCGGCGTTGGGCATTTTCCTGCCGCTTATCGCCGTCAACTGTGCCATCATGGGAGCCTCGCTCTTCATGCAGCAGCGCATCAAGCTGCCTATGGACAACGCCCAGGCAATCTCAAACATTGGCGACAGCATAGCCTACGCCATCGGTAGCGGACTTGGATGGACGCTCGCCATCGTCATGTTCGGAGCCATACGTGAGAAGATGGAATACAGCGACATTCCAAAGCCTCTTCAAGGCATGGGCATCGCCTTCATAACCGTCGGTCTCATGGCCATGGCAATGATGTGCTTCAGTGGACTGAAATTCTGACAACCACAAAAGAAGAAACAACATAGAACAAACACAGAATAAAGAAAAAATAAGAATATGGGACAATTTATAGGCGTAAGCATAGCAGTGTTTCTCGTCATCATCCTCCTCTTGGTGGCGATGCTGCTTATCGCTAAGAAATATCTCAGCCCGAGCGGAAAGGTAACCATCACCATCAATGGCGACAAGAAATTGGAAGTGGAGCAAGGCGGCTCGCTGCTCTCCACGCTCAACGACAACGGCGTGCACCTTTCGTCAGCTTGCGGCGGAAAAGGAAGTTGCGGACAATGCCGCCTGCAAGTTCTTGAAGGCGGTGGCGAGATTCTCGACACGGAGAAGGGACACTTCACGCGCAAGGAGATAAAGGATCATTGGCGCCTCGGATGCCAGACCAAGGTAAAAGGCGACATCAGCGTGAAGGTATCCGACTCCATCCTTAACGTCAAGGAGTGGGAATGCACTGTCATCTCCAACAACAACGTGTCAAGTTTCATCAAGGAGTTCAAGGTCGCGCTGCCTCCTGGGGAGCACATGGACTTCATCCCAGGCTCGTATGCGCAAATTTACATTCCGGCATACGACACCATTGATTACGACAAGGACTTCGACAAGTCGCTCATAGGTGAGGAGTATATCGGTGCATGGAAGAAGTTTAACATTCTCTCGCTCAAGGCCCATAACCCGGAGCCAACCATCCGCGCTTACTCCATGGCCAACTATCCAGCCGAGGGCGACATCATCACGCTCACCGTGCGCATAGCCTCAACTCCGTTCTTGCCACGTCCGCAAGTAGGATTCCAAGACGTGCCAACGGGTATAGGATCAAGCTACATCTTCTCGCTCAAGCCTGGCGACAAGGTGCGCATGAGTGGCCCTTACGGTGATTTCCATCCCAAGTTTGACAGCAAACGCGAGATGATATGGATAGGCGGTGGCGCTGGCATGGCACCTCTCCGCTCACAAATCATGTACATGACACGCCAAATCCATTGCACCGACCGTGAGATGCACTTCTTCTATGGGGCGCGCTCACTGTCAGAGGCATTCTTCTTGGAAGACTTCTGGGAACTGGAAAAGGAATTCCCCAACTTCCATATGCACCTTTCACTCGACCGCCCCGACCCCAAGGCAGACGCGGCAGGCGTGAAATACTACGCTGGCTTCGCTGTCAACTGCGTGCGCGACACCTACCTCAAAGACCACGAGGCACCAGAGGATTGCGAGTACTACCTGTGCGGACCACCAATGCTCATCAAGACCGTGACAGCTTATCTCGACAGCCTCGGCGTGGAGCCGGAAAGCATAATGTACGACAACTTCGGTTAAGGCATTACAATCAGAAATCATCAGAATCAGAATATCATTATATGAAAGAAGCCGCATGGGGTTAGTCTCCATGCGGCTTCTTTTGTATTTTCGCGTCCTATCCCCTAATAAAATCAACGCCCAATTCAGTGCGATGTATATTTCAAGAAATATCTTAATCGTATGACAATAAAATCCAAAAAAAATGCGTAAGTTTGCAAAACAAACAAATTGACACGCATCAATGGCAAACGACCGCAAAAGCACACCTACCATAAATCCGAGACTTAAGAAAGCACTGAAATATAGCGGCATAGCGATAGTGACTCCCCTGGCTGTCATAATTGCCTTGTCTCTTTTGCTTTATTTCCCACCTTTCCAGAATTGGGCGGTTTCAAAAGCCGCAGCCATAGCCTCAGAGAAAATGGGCATGCGCATCAGCGTTGGACACGTAAGGCTTGCCTTTCCCCTCGACCTTGCCCTTGATGACGTGCGTGCGTTTGAGCAAAACGACACCGTGAAAGGAAAGACCGACACGGTGGCTATCGTGTCGCGTGCCGTTGCCAACGTGCAATTGCTGCCACTTCTGCACAAGCAAGTGATGGTAGACGAGCTGTCGTTGCGAGACATGCAGGTCAATACCACTCATTTTATCAGTGACGTGCGCGTCAGCGGAAAGGTTGGCGAGCTGAAAGTCAAGGCACATGGCATAGACTTGTCAAAAGAGCACGTGAGGGTGAACCGCGCCATCTTGAACAACGCGAAGCTGCTCGTTGAACTATCCGACACGGCAAAGAAAGACACGGCCAAGTCTAACTTTTGGAAAGTCAACCTTGATGAGATAAACATTCGCAACACAGCTTTCGCGCTTCGCACGCCTGGCGACACCATCTCCGTGGCTTTACTCATGAACAAGGGCAAAGCGCAAGGCGTATACATGGATTTGTTCAAGAACCTCTACTCGGTTGGACACATCAACTGGACTGGCGGTTGGCTCAACTATGACAAACAACCTTCCGTCGTGGCGAAAGCCGGCTTCGACCCCAACCACATCGCCATGGATGCCTTGCGGCTGAAAATAGACTCTATCTTCTTCTGTTCGCCTACAATAAAGCTGAACATCCTCACCGCTGCTTTCCACGAGAAATGCGGGCTCAATGTCGCCAACGTAAAGGGGCCGTTCCGCATGGATAGCACAGGCATCGCCCTACCCGACCTACGATTGAAGACCCCAACATCCGACATCTTGTTGGCTTTCACGATGGACATGAACGCTTTTTCCACCGACCTCCCTGCCGATAGCACAGGCGCGTTCTCCATCAATATGCACGGCTCACTTGGCAGCCAAGACCTGCTCACGCTCGCCTCGCCATACATTCCACGAAACATTTACAACGTGTGGCCTCGCGTGCCTCTTGTCGTTGACGGCAAGGTAGGCGGCAATCTCCACCGTCTGCACATCAACGGCATGTACTTGTCAATGCCTGGAATAATGAAAGTAAACGCGGATGGTTTCGTAGCCAACGTCACGAGTCCGGCAAGCCTTCGCGCAAACATGAATGTCAACGCCTTTGCCAACAACCTTGCCTTCATCACACCATTGCTCCCCAAGAGCGTCACGTCTAACGTCAACATTCCTCGTGGAATAGCACTCCGTGGCAACGTCAGGTTCGAAGACAAACGGCTTGCCACGAAGTTCACAGCCGCGCAAGGTGGCGGCACCATTGGCGGCACATTGGCTCTCGACATGAAGCGAATGGCTTACAATGCCAACGTCAAGTCGCATCGTCTGCCGATAGCCCATTTCATCAAGCACCAACCCATTCGTCCATTCACTGGCACAATAGTGGCTCACGGCAATGGCACTGACTTCCTCTCGCCAAGCACAAATCTGCGTGCCGCAATAGACATAAAAGCCTTGGGTTATGACAAATACAATCTCGACAACATCAACCTGACGGCAAGGCTCAACGGAGGCTATCTTACGGCAAGCGCCGACTGCCACAACACGGCATTGAAAGGCAAAATCGGGCTCGATGCCATGCTGTCGGCACTCCATATTGGCAAGAACAAGACAAGCACTGGCACACTCACCGCTGACCTCACACACGTTGACCTACAGAGACTGCACGTGGTAGACGAACCGGCGACAGTATCGGTGTGTGGGCAAGTAGACGTGGCCACCAATCTCGACAAGTTCTACAAGGTTCAAGGACTGTTCTCCGACATCACCGTCAAGAACGGCAAGAAGCATTTGCGACCCAACGACGTGACACTTGACATTTATACCAACAGCGACACCACGCGCGCCGTGGCCGACTGCAATGATTTCCATCTCAACCTCCATGCCTCAGGCGGCTACGAAAGACTACTCAAGGCTGTATCGCCTTTCATGGCAGAGCTCCAACGGCAGATAAAGGACAAGTATATAGACCAAGAACGATTGCGCCACCGCTTGCCAAGGCTTCAACTGACGTTGCAGACGGGCACCGACAACTTCGTGGCACAGATTCTCCACCATTACGGCATAGACTTCAAGTCTATCAACATGGATGTCACGTCATCGCCCGCCGACGGCATCAACGGCTTTGCCGAGGCCATGGGAATTGTCGTAGACAGCATGGCTCTCGACACGGCAAGACTGAAACTGTCGTCAGCGCAAAAGGACATGACCTATAACCTTGAGGTGCACAATGGCAAGAAGAGCCAGTTGCCATTCCACGCTTTCCTCGACGGTGCCATCACCGGCCACGGCACATGGATTAAGCCACGTGTGTATGATGCCAACGGGAAACTTGGCGTCAGCCTAAGCCTCATGGCGGAAATGAGACAAGGCGGCATCAACTTGAGCATCTTCGACGGCAAGCCTATCCTTGGGTACAAGGCATTCGAGGTCAACGACAGCAACTACATATTCCTTGGCGACAACCGTCGAGTAAAGGCCAACGTGAAGCTCACCGCCGATGACGGCACGGGCCTGCAAATATACAGCGACGACAACGACACGGAGGCGCTGCAAGACATCACCGCTTCGCTCCACAAGCTCGACATAGGCAAGATTCTCTCCGTCATTCCTTACGCGCCCAACATCACGGGCGTGCTCGATGGCGACTTCCACCTCACGCAGACAAGGGAAGACCTCACAATGTCTTCCTCCGTCAACGTGGACAAGATGACCTACAACGATTGCGCCTTGGGCAATGTCGGCACCGAGTTCACCTATATGCCCAAACCAGGCGGCGGCCATTATGTTGACGGCATCATCACCAAGGACGATGAGGAGATCGGCACGCTCAAGGGAACCTACTACTCCGTGGGCAAAGGCGTGCTCGATGCCACTCTCGACATGACGCACATGCCAATGGACTTCATCAACGGTTTCGTACCCGACGGGCTCTTTGGCTTCAAGGGCTACGCCGAGGGGACTCTTGCCCTTAAAGGCTCGCCATCGCAACCAAACGTCAACGGCGAGCTGTTTCTCGACTCGTGTTGCTTGTTCTCCGAACCTTACGGCATGGAGGTCAAGTTCGCCGATGACCCTGTGACCATCAAGGACAGCCGCATCGTGCTCGAAAACTTTGAGGTCTTCGCCCACAACGACTCGCCCCTCAACATCTCCGGCTCCATCGACTTCGCCGACCTGTCAAGGATGATGGTCAACGTGAGGATGCGCGCCTCCAACTACCTGCTTATCGACTCGAAAGAGAACGCGCGCTCCGAGGCTTACGGCAAGGCTTTCATCAATTTCAACGGGACGGCACAAGGAATCATCGACAACTTGCGCGTGAGGGGAAAAGTGGACGTGCTCGGCACGACCGACTTGAAATACAACCTCAAGGATTCTCCTCTCAACACCGATGACCAACTGAAAGACCTCGTGGAGTTCACCAACTTCAGCGACACCACCAGCGATGTCATCAACCAGCCGCCGCTCACGGGACTCAACATGGATTTATCGCTCAACATCGACGAGGGCGCGCATATCGACTGTTACCTCAACGCCTCAAAGTCTAACTATGTCGACGTGATTGGCGGCGGAGACATGCGAATGCAATACAACAATGCCGACGGCGTAATCTTGCGTGGCAGGTACACGATAAACAGCGGTGAGATGAAATACGAACTTCCCGTCATTCCTCTCAAGACGTTCACCATCGCCGAAGGCTCTTACATAGAGTTCACTGGCGACCCGATGAACCCGCGCCTGTCCATCACAGCCACGGAGACCACCAAGTCGACCGTAGGCACGTCGGCGGGCAACGGCAGGGTCGTGAACTTCACGTGTGGCGTGAAAGTGTCGAAGACGCTTCAGAACATGGGCTTGGAGTTTACCATCGACGCGCCGGAGGACATGACCATCCACAACCAGCTGCAAGCGATGACGGTGGAGGAACGTGGCAAGCAAGCGGTGACCATGCTCACCACGGGCATGTATCTCGCCGATGGCAACACGTCGAGCTTCTCCATGAACTCCGCGCTATCCGCGTTCCTCAACTCGCAGATAAACCAAATATCAGGCAAGGCGTTGCGCACTCTCGACGTGGGCTTCGGCATCGACAACAGCTTCACTGGCACAGGGCAGTTGCACACCGACTACTCCTTCAAGTTCGCCCGCCGGTTCTGGAACAACCGCCTGAAAGTGAGCGTTGGCGGCAAACTGTCATCGGGGGCTGACGCCGCCATGACCAATGAGACCTTCTTCGACAACGTATCGGTGGAATATAGGGTGTCGCCAGTGTCAAACATGTATCTCAACCTCTTCTACGTGCGCGACAGCTACGACTGGCTGGAGGGTAATGTATCACGCTTCGGTGGCGGTTTTCTTTGGCGAAAGAAGCTCAATTCGCTGTCCGACATTTTCCGTTGGAAAACGATGGACACCACCGCTCCCGACTCCACCAAAAGCACAAAGGCAAAAACAATGTGAACATGATGAAAAAGAAATATCCCCTGCTCCTTCTCTCCATGACGTTGCTCCTATCGGCATGCTCTTCCACGAAAAGCATACCAGAGGGTGACCAACTCTTCACGGGTGTGGAGAAAATCAACTACGACACCGACAGCAAGGACAGCCATTTCGCCTCAACCAAGGACGAAGTAGACGCCGCCCTCGCCACGGCTCCCAACGGGGCAATATTCGGTTCGGGCATTCGCTCTCCCTTCCCGATAGGCCTATGGGTATGGAACGAGTTTACCGGCAAGGACGACGGATTCTCTAAATGGATGCTCAAGAGCTTTGGCACGAACCCCGTGCTCATGTCGTGGGTCAACCCAGCGTTGCGCGCCAAGGTCGCGAAGCTCGTGTTGCAAGCGCACGGATATTTCCGTGGCAACGTGGGCTACGAAGTGTTGAAACAAAGAAACCCAAAAGAGGCAAAGATAAGATACGACGTGCAGATGGGACATCTCTTCACCATCGATTCCTTGCGCTACGTCGGCTTCCCGCTTTCAGCCGACAGCCTATTGGCAAGCACCGCTTCAAAGGCCAAGATTCATAATGGCGACCCATTCGACGTGACAGCCCTCGATGGTGAGCGGACACGAATAAGCAACTTGTTTCGCAACAACGGCTACTTTTACTACCAGCCGTCTTACGCCTCCTACCTCGCCGACACCGTGAGCGTGCCAGGCAAGGCGCTCTTGCGATTCCAGCAAATCAACAACATACCGTCGATGGCGACAAGGCAGTGGCACATCGGAAAGGTTAACATCGACATGCACAAGAGCTACAACGACGTGCTGAACGACAGCTTGTCCCTTCGCGACTTCACCATACGCTTCAATGGCAAGAAACCTCCCGTGAAGTTTGGCACCATACTGAAGAACATGCGGCTCATGCCAAAGGCCACATACAGCTATTTCAACCATCAGGAGAGCGCCAACAAGCTCGCGTCCACTGGAATATTCTCCATGGTCGACTTCAACTTCACCCCTCGCGATACAACGGGTCTTGCCGACACGCTCGACTTGCACTTGAACCTCATCTTCGACAAGCCTTACGACTTCTACGTGCAGGGCAACCTCACTGGCAAGACCAACAACCGCGTGGGTCCAGGCATAACCGTGGGCTTGACCAAGCGCAACGCCTTTCGCGGCGGCGAGCTGCTCGACATCAACCTCAAGGGCAGTTATGAGTGGCAGACGGGTCACAAGGCTGAAAACACCGGGTCGAAACTCAACAGCTATGAGTATGGCATCGACGCCTCGCTCACGTTCCCACGCCTCATCATGCCATGGGCATCTAAGGTGAGGCAGAGGCTCATAAAGCGAGCCATACGCACGCAATACATCCCACAGCTGTCCACCAAGCTGAAGTTCTCCTCCGACATCGTGAGGCGCTCATCGTTCTTCACACGCCACATCGTGTCTGGCGAGTGGGCTTACGATTTCCAAACGTCGGCGCAAAGCAGGCACCAGTTCTCGCCCCTCAATTTCTCTTACGACTATATGCGGCGCTCATCGGCTGAGTTCGACTCCGTGCTCAACGCCAACCCATACCTCTACTACACCATGCGCAACCAGTTCATACCGCGCATGCAGTATGTTTACACTTACACCTCCCCAAGCGACTTCAAAAGCCCTATATGGTGGCAGACCACCGTGTCGGAGTCGGGCAACGTGCTTTCCTTGGGTTACATGTCAGCTGGAAAGAAATGGGGCGAGAAGAACAAGAAGATGTTCAAGAACCCTTACGCCCAGTTCTTCAAAATTGAGACCGAACTTGTAAAGACGTGGTGCCTCTCGCCCCACTCCACTCTCGTGGGTCACGTCGACGCCGGTGCCATCTGGAGCTATGGCAATTCTGAGGACGCGCCCTACTCGGAGCAGTTCTACGTGGGTGGTGCCAACTCCATACGCGCCTTCACCGTGAGAACGATAGGACCTGGCTCCTACCACGACGCGGCTTCGGCTGGAGTCTACTATCTCGACCAGACAGGCGACATAAAGTTTCTTGCCAACCTCGAATACCGTCCGCGGCTCTTCGGCAACCTCTACGGCGCGCTCTTCCTCGATGCCGGCAACGTGTGGAAGATGAAAGACGACTATCGCGAAGGCGGAAAGTTCAAGCTGAAAAACGCGTTTCAGGAGATGGCGTTGGGCACTGGAGCCGGTCTCCGATATGACATGGGGTTCCTCGTGATACGTCTCGATTGGGGTGTTGGACTTCACGTGCCCTACAAGAACGGTTTTTACAATGTAGGCAGGTTCAAGGACTCGCAGAGCCTCCACTTCGCCGTGGGTTATCCGTTCTAAGGAAATCAAGATAATTAAAGCAACAAACTCAAATTACAAAATTAATGAACGGGGGCAAATGTCAGCCATAACAGGCATTTGCCTCCTATTTTTTATAGTTTGCTTTATGAGGCACATATAGATTATAACCTAACACTTTTAGATTCTTATCTCTTTATCCAATTTTCAATCCTTATATTGCTTATATTCTTAAAGTCCTTTACGTTCTCTGTCACCATGGTCATTCCATAATAAACAGAAGTACAACCTATAAGCAAATCGAAATTATCATCGGCTGGAGTACCGGCAAGACGAAGGCGAGCCTTTTCTGAGGCAAACAAGTCGAGCACATCAATAATAGGAACAACGTTGATTGCTAAGATAAATTCAGACAAGCGATCGTCTTTTCCATGATAACCCATTTGACGGCCAAGTTCCGAGCCATATTTTAATTCAGCCACAGTTATCTCAGAAATGCAGCAGTTATCAAAGCCGACATTGTCAATATGTTCGTCAACGTCGTACTTTCCTCTTAAAAGATGGACACAGATATTTGTATCTAACAAATAACTATTTTTCATAACTTTGGATTTTTAGAAAGCCTCAATGTCATTATTGAACTTTCTGTTCTTCTTTATTTCAGCGGCCAGTTCGTCCGAACTCATTTTAAAATCGGAATCGCTCCACACACCATAAAAACGAGAGGCAGAAACAGGCTGTTTCTTGGTCTTGCGCACAAGAGAATTACTGAGCTTTGCTATAAGCTCAAGTTTAACATCATTGCTTAGGTTCTTCAGCAAGTTCCAATAGTTGTCGGCAGTATTTAATGCTATGTCCATAATCATTGGTCTTTAATTGTTTAATAACGCGACAAATCTACAATATAAAATTGAATTGGCAAAACGTTTTTGATAATAAAAGCCGAACGCAGCCACAAATCGGACAAAAGATAAAAAAAACTACATAAATAAAAAGATGCGGGACCGAAAGGTTCCGCATCTTTTTATTTATAGGATTTATGAAAATTATCTTCTACGCTTTGCGGCTGACTTGCCATTGAGACTGTAGACATAAGCGGCGCCTTTGCCCTTAGTCTCAGCCTGACCGTTATAAACTGTCAGAGGACCATAAACGACAACCGTGTCACCAGCGCCCGCCCCTGCATGACGGATGAGAAATGAAAATAGCAATCGAGTAGGAGGAAAACGAAGTGGTTTTTCTCCTACTTTCGTTTTCCGACCT